>JAGVBL010000261.1 GCA_020059785.1 Ignavibacteriales bacterium
GAACTATCCAGGAAAATTGAATCGAAAAATAAATTTCAGGATTCAGGTCAAAAGATATTTACATATTCACCGCTCTATTTATTCTTTAACGATTCAACAGGAAGTTTATTGAGCGTTGGTTTGGTAGAGACTACTGATTCCAGTACAACGGTAGAATCGAAGCTAAATAATTACAGGAATTTATTATCAAACAAATACCGGAATGATAAACTCTCGATGGGTTCTTTTACGAAGTCTGGAATAAAATTCACGCAATTGAGAAGCGAAAAGGAAACTTTTGTTAATTATAAAATATTCTTTGCAAATTCAGTTAATCAATTAATTCAAATTGATTGCACGATAAGAAAGGAAGATTTAAAAACTGAATTGGATTTTTTGAAAGCAACAATCGGTTCAATTCAGATAATTCAAAAATAGTAATGAAAACGATTTCAGAATTAAAGAGGTAAAAATGGATTTCCTGAAAATATTAGGTATTAAAGAAGAAAATTTTGGCGCATCAACCGGACTAACATGGTATAAAACTACTGATCACGGAATTATAAATGTAACATCACCGGCAGATGGAATACCAATAGCAAAAGTCTATCAGTGTTCAGAACAAGATTATGAAAAAGTAGTTACAAAAGCGCATGAAGCATTTAAGTATTGGAGAACCATTCCTGCACCAAAACGTGGTGAAGTGGTAAGACAAATAGGAAATAAATTGCGTGAATATAAAGAACCTCTTGGAAGACTCGTTTCTTATGAGATGGGTAAATCGCTTCAGGAAGGATTGGGCGAGGTTCAAGAAATGATTGATATTTGCGATTTTGCCGTCGGGTTATCACGTCAATTGTATGGTTTTACTATGATGAGTGAACGTGAGAACCACAGAATGTACGACCAGTATCATCCGCTGGGAGTGGTTGGAACTATTACTGCGTTTAATTTTCCCGTAGCAGTGTGGGCGTGGAATAGTGCGCTTGCAACTGTTTGCGGCGATTCAAATTTATGGAAGCCCTCATCAAAAACACCTTTGTGTGTAATTGCCGTGCAAAATATATTATCAAATGTAATTAAAGAAAATAATTTACCCGAAGGATTATTCTCGCTTATAATAGGTAAAGGTTCTACAGTTGGCGAGAAGATGCTAAACGATAAACGTGTTCCGCTTGTATCGCTTACCGGTTCAACAGCAATCGGTAAACATGCAGCAGAAGTAATCTCTAAAAGATTTGGTAAAACAATTCTTGAACTTGGCGGAAATAATGCTATTATAATTACACCAAATGCTGATCTTCAACTTGCAATTCCGGCGGTTGTATTCGGAGCAGTCGGTACTGCCGGTCAGCGATGCACAACTACACGCCGGTTAATTGTTCATGATGAAATTTATGACAGAGTAAAAGAATCCTTATTAAAAGCTTATTCCAGTCTGAAGATTGGAAATCCGTTGGATCAAACAAATCATGTCGGTCCGTTGATCGATAGAGGTGCGGTAGAAGAATTTAAACATGCATTGAAAATGGTTGAAAAGGAAGGTGGAAAAATTATTTTCGGCGGGGATGTAATATCAGGTAATGGATTTGAATCCGGCTGCTATGTTAGACCGGCAATTGTAGAAGCCGAGAACAGTTATAAAATTGTTCAGGAAGAAACATTTGCACCGATACTCTATTTAATTAAATATAGCGGTGATGTACAAAACGCTATCGATATTCAGAACGATGTAGTACAGGGATTATCGTCATCAATATTTACAAATAATATGAGAGAAGCCGAAACATTTCTTTCGCATTGGGGAAGCGATTGCGGAATTGCAAATGTTAATATCGGAACATCCGGTGCTGAGATTGGCGGTGCTTTCGGCGGCGAAAAAGAAACCGGCGGTGGAAGGGAATCAGGGTCTGATTCATGGAAACAATATATGAGGCGCCAGACAAATACAATTAATTTCGGAACCAAACTCCCGCTTGCACAGGGGATCAAGTTCGAGATATAAAAATTTTTAAAAAGATTGAAAAAAAGTTGAAAGGAAATAAAATGAGATTCTGTTTAAATGTAGATCATGTAGCAACACTTAGAAATGCACGTGGCGAAGCTCAGCCCGATCCGGTTACATTTGCATTGATGGCAGAACAATACGGTGTTGATGGAATTGTAGTTCATCTTAGAGAAGATAGAAGACATATTAATGAAAGAGACGTGCGCCTCTTGAAGGAATTAATTACTACTAAACTGGATCTTGAAATGGCAGCAGTTGATGAAATAATTGAGATTGCATGCGATGTTCAACCCGAATTAGCCACTATAGTACCGGAGCGCCGCCTGGAATTAACAACTGAAGGCGGTATTAACGTAATTGATAACATTAGTCAACTGCGGCAAGCTATTAAAACGCTCCACCAATCTGATATTGCTGTTTCACTTTTTGTTGAACCTGACTTAAACCAGATTGACGCAGCAGCAGAAATTGAAGCAGACATTGTTGAGATTCATACCGGACATTATGCAAATGCTGTTGGAGAGGAAAATATTTTCGACGAGCTGGAACGTGTTAGAATAGCTGCTAAACATGCTAAAAAACTTGGACTTGGAGTTAATGCCGGACATGGTCTTAATTACATAAACATGAAAGAATTTGTTGCTATTCCGGATATAGATGAAGTTAGTATCGGTCATGCGGTTATTGCAAGATCTTTATTCGTGGGTCTCGAACAAGCTATTAAAGAAATGATTAAAATAACAGGGATGAACAAATAATTTTTCGAGATTCATTTTAAATTTGTTCTTTAGGTAAATTCCTCATAAATAAAAATATAACAATCCTTCTATGAACTTGTTTATAAAAATCATATTCATTTGGATTTTACTCTTTACAGTTTTTAGTCCGGACTTATTTGCTCAATTTAAAAATATTCAGATAAACAACTCATCAGCTAATCAGCCCAACGAAGTATCCATTGCGATTAATCCAAAGAATCCAAATTTCATATCAGCAGGATCAAATCTAAATTTATTTTATTCATCAAGTGATGGCGGCAATACATGGACTCAAAAATTAATGAGTTCGGTTTGGAAAGTATGGGGTGATCCATGCCTAATTTATGATACCAATGGAAATTTATTTTTTGCACATTTATCAGATCAGCGAAATACAGGTACTGGTTATTGGATCGATCGTATTGTCGTTCAACGTTCAACTTCTAATGGTTCTACATGGGATTATGATGTTGGTGTTGGTTTTTCTCCACCGTCAAAGCAACAGGATAAAGAATGGCTTTGTGCAGATTATTCCAATTCTATATACAGAAATAATCTTTACCTTGCCTGGACCGAATTCGATAAATATGGAAGTACCAATGCGTCAGATCATTCCAGAATTTTATTCTCCAGATCTACCAATAGCGGTGCATCATGGTCTAATCCTATTAAGATAAGCGATAATGAAGGTGACTGTATTGATGATGATAATACTATGGAAGGTGCGGTGCCTTGTACCGGACCAAATGGGGAAGTCTATTTAAGCTGGTCCGGACCGTTCGGGATTCAATTCGATAAATCTACCGACGGCGGTGTTAGTTTTTCAAATGATATTTATGTTGCAAATCTAAATGCCGGTTGGGCGTTTGATATACCGGGAATTAACAGGGCAAATGGTTTTCCTGTTACTGCGTGCGATATTAGTAATTCACCTTACCGTGGAAATATCTATATCAATTGGTCGGATCAGATTAATGGCGACACAGATATTTTCCTTTCCAAATCTACCGATGGAGGAACTACATGGAGCTTTCCATTAAAGGTAAATAACGACCTATTACCCAGACATCAATTTTTTAACTGGATGACTGTAGATCCGGTAACAGGAAAAATTTATATAATATTTTATGATCGACGTGATAACCTTGATCCCAATAGCACACAGACTCATGTTTATATTGCAAGGTCGGATGATGGCGGGAATAGTTTTATGAATATTCGAATCTCTGAAACTCCTTTCTTCCCGCTGAATACAGTTTTTTTCGGAGACTATACAAACATTGCTGCTTATAATGGTAAGATTTATCCGATATGGATGAGAATGGATGGAAATAAAATGAGTGTCTGGAATTCTGTAATTGATGATTCTCAGCTTATAACAAGTGTTAATGCTAGAACAGATCATATACCAGAGGTTACAAATTTATTTCAGAATTATCCTAATCCTTTTAATCCCGTTACAACTATCAATTTCCAGGTTGAAAAGGAGACATATGTCAATCTAAAAGTTTATGATATTATTGGGAATGAAATTGCTACACTTGTTAATGAAATAAAAAAGCCCGGCTCATATAACGTAAGCTTTGATGGCGGTAAGTTTAGTTCGGGTATTTATTTGTACAGGTTAGTTACACCAGAACATCATATTTCTAAAAAAATGATTATAACAAAATAAAGTAGGTCCAATGAATAGTAAACAACTTAAAGAAAAGTTAGATTATTACTACCAAACATTCGATCGATCAAAAATATCGCCGGATCCTTTGGAATTTCCTCATCGTTTTCAAGACTATTACGATATTGAAATCTCGGCTTTTATTTCATCTATCTTTGCATATGGCAATATTAAACAAATTATAGCGATACTTGAAAAAATTCATTCCTCTATTAATAATCAGCCGTTTCAATTCCTAAAAAGTTATGATAGAAAAAAAGGACGGGAGACTTTTGAAAATATTTTTTTCCGCTTTTATACTACTAATGATATTGTGGTTTTATTCAAAGTCCTTAAAAATATTTATGATGAAAATGGTTCAATAAAAAATCTTTTTATGAATTGTTATTTGAATAGCGGAGAAAATATAACGGAAGCCATTACCTGTTTTTCAAAAAAGATGATAAAGATGATGCATACATATACAGAAATAACACACGGAATTAAATTCATGTTCCCGTATCCTAAAAAAAGAAGCACGTGCAAAAGAATAAATTTGTTTCTTAGATGGATGGTTCGTAAAGATGATCTGGACTTTGGATTATGGAATGAAATACCTAAAAACAAATTGATAATACCTGTTGATACACACATAGCTAATATCAGCAGGAAATTAAATTTAACCAGGCAGCGGAATATTAACTGGAAAATGGCGGAGGAGATAACTGAGAGTCTAAGAAAGTTAGATCCAATAGATCCCGTTAAATACGATTTTGCATTATGTCATATTGGAATGAGAAAAATGAGATTCTAATTGAGAATTATTTTATAAAATTAATTCTCAATTCTTAATTCTCAATTCTCAATTGTAACATTTGCATTATCTATTAATCTGTTGCTCGGTTATACAATGATATTTATATTAGTAAACCGTTAAACAAGATTTTATATTAATTAATAAAATCCCCTCATCAAACACAGGAGAAAAGTATGGCGGAACAAAAGAAATTTGTCCCCTTCGTCTCTTCAGAAACTAATATGACAGAGTTTACAGTACGAGCATTAATAATAGGATTGGTGCTTGCTGTAGTTCTTGGTGCTGCAAATGCATATTTAGGTTTGAAAGCTGGAATGACTATTGCTGCAACGTATCCAGCTGCCGTAATTGGTATGGCAATTATTAAACTTTTTAAAGGAACAATTTTAGAAGAAAATTTTGCACGTACTGTTGGTTCCATTGGCGAATCGATTGCTGCCGGTGCAATTTTTACTTTACCGGCATTTTTTATTGCCGGTATTTGGGATCCGTTTTTTACACCGGGTAATTATGTTATTTCCGCTGCAATTATGTTTGCCGGCGGTGTTCTTGGAATAATGTTTGTTGCTTTGCTAAGAAGAGTTATGGTTGAAGATGTTGAATTACCATTCCCTGAATCTGTAGCTGCCGCAGAAATCCATAAAGCCGGTCAACATGGCGGTTCAGGTTCTAAATTTTTGTTTGGCGCTATGGGAGTTGGT
The DNA here is from genome assembly GCA_020059785.1 of Ignavibacteriales bacterium. Classification (GTDB taxonomy): domain Bacteria; phylum Bacteroidota; class Ignavibacteria; order Ignavibacteriales; family Melioribacteraceae; genus DSXH01. The sequence continues at coordinate 5,918 of JAGVBL010000261.1, forward strand.
GCGTTAATTCAATCACTTGGACAATTCAAATTATTTGCGACAAGTGCCGATGGATTGGTTTCTCTAAGTAAAGGGAATATATTATTCCGCTCACCTGATGTTAGCCCTGCTTATATGGGTGTTGGATATATAATTGGTCCCCGACTTGCATCATTAAACTTTTCCGGCGGTGTAATAGCATGGGGATTGTTAGCACCGATAATTGCTTATTTTAAGTTCGGTACTATTCTACCAGATACTGAAGCGGCTTGGATAGCAGCTTTTGGACCCGGTGCTAAGGTGCCGGATGTTATGGATTGGACAGCAACAATAGTTCAGGTTTGGAGAACCTATGTAAGACCAATTGCAATTGGCGGAATGTTGGTTGGCGCCGGATTTACTCTTTGGAAAATGCGTAAAAATTTGATTGCCGGAATTTCACGTTCGATCGGTGACGTTAAAAAAGCTGCTTCAGGTGAACATGTTGTTGATAGAATTGAAAAAGACATTCCATTCAAGTGGGTAATTATCGGAATTCTTGGAACAGCAGTATTGACATTTATTATATATGAGTTTTTTGCACAAGATCTTTTTGCTGCTCTTGTTGCAACAGTAGTTATGATTATTGCCGGATTTTTCTTTGCCGCTGTATCGGGTTATTTAGTTGGAATAATCGGTTCATCCAATAATCCAATTTCCGGTTTAACCTTATCAACATTGGTAGTGGCTGCATTATTAATGGTAGTGTTAGGAATGACAGGTACTCAAGGAGTTGCAGCAGTATTAGGTGTTGCTGCTGTTGTGTGTGTTTCTGCAGCAGTTGCCGGAGAAATGTTACAGGATCTTAAAGCCGGACATATTCTTGGCGGTACTCCATGGAAGATGCAAGTTGGTGATCTTATTGGAATTGCTGTTTCTGCTGCTGTGATGTTCATTCCACTTATTATACTTCATGAAGGTGATATTAAAATGGGCGGAACAGGATTTGGCGGTGAAAAACTTCCTGCTCCTCAGGCAAGCTTGATGGCTATTCTTTCTAAAGGTATTGTTGCCGGCGAAATGGAATGGATTTTAATTTTTACCGGAATGTTAATGGGCGCTGGATTTATTATGATGAATGTTAAAAGCCCTATGCTGGTTTCTGTTGGTATGTACTTACCTCTGGGTACTACTTTTGCAATTTTTGTCGGCGGCTTAATTAAAGGTGCTGTTGAAATGGTAAATGCTAAGAGGAAGTTTAATGATGCTCAAAAATCGAGAGTAGAAAATACAGGAATACTTTTAGCTGCTGGATTGATTGCCGGGGAGGCACTTATCGGGTTACTCTTTGCCGGCTTTGCATTCTTTGAAATATCGCTATTCCATATTTTCGAAACACCCAGCTTTTATGTCAGTCTTGTTGTGTTTGCTCTTATTGCCTGGTACCTTATTAAAATTCCAATTAATAACGCTGGAAAACCGGAAGACCCGGCTCCACCTCAAGTTTCAATGTAATTCTTTAACCATTTTTAATTCCCCGATGCAATTTAATTATTGTATCGGGGAAAATTTTTTTTGGAGCTTAAATGCAATTAAGTTTTAGAGAACGTAGAAAACTTCTTAAGAATGCCAATTACCTTGATTTACATCCGTTAAAATTACACAGCGAAGAAATTATTGATAACATAGTTACAGTGATAATTCCTAAATTCAAAAACAAATTTATTGTAAAACATATCGTACCAAAATTAAAATCACCAGACATAAAACTTAAACTGGACGAGATCGGTTCTACATCCTGGTTATTACTTGACGGAACAAAAGATGTGAGAACTATTTCCAAACTCTTATTGGAAAAATTCGGAGAAAAAATTGAACCGGTTAATCAACGTTTAACAAAATTTTTAACTAATCTATATGAACAGAGGCTAATAACTTTCAAAGAAATAAATAAGGAGGTTTAAGATGGGTAATATTTTAGGGGGTTTAAAACCAGAATTGTTATGGAATCATTTCGAAGAAATCTGCAGTATACCGCATCCATCGCGTAAAGAACAAAAACTTGCACAATATGTAATTGGTTTTGCAAAGAATAATAATCTGGAATATGAAACAGATGAATTTGGAAATATCGTAATTCGTAAACCGGCTACTCCGGGATACGAAAATAAAATTCCTGTTGTTCTTCAAGGTCATCTTGATATGGTTGCAGAAAAAAATAATGATGTTACGCACGATTTCGATAAAGATCCAATACAACCATACGTAGACGGCGACTGGGTAAAAGCACGCGGAACAACACTTGGTAGTGATAACGGAATAGGAGTTGCAGCAGCATTAGCAGTTTTAGAATCTAAAGAATTACAACATGGTCCGGTTGAAGCTTTATTTACTCTTGATGAAGAAACCGGTCTTAATGGAGCGCAAGCACTTAAACCGGGATTTCTAAAATCGAAAATTCTTATCAACCTCGATTCTGAAGAAGACGGTGCATTTTATATCGGTTGCTCTGGCGGTCAAAATACGTTTGTTAAATTTACATTCAAACCTTCCGAACTTCCTGCCAACACTATTGCATTCGAAGTAAAAGTAAAAGGTCTAAAAGGTGGCCATTCAGGTTTGGATATCAATACAGGAAGAGGGAATGCAATTAAATTAATGGCTCGGTTATTACATGAACTCAATTATAAATTTGGAGTAAGATTAGTAAGTATTAACGGCGGTAGCAAACATAATGCAATCCCACGCGAAACTTTTTCTGTAATCAGAGTTCCAAAGAAAACAGCTCATGATCTTATGTCTTATGTAGAAAATTATAATTCAATTGTAA
>JAGVBL010000405.1 GCA_020059785.1 Ignavibacteriales bacterium
ATCGGCTACTGATGAAATAAATATTCCCATTCCGAGCGCTGCAAATAGAAATGTAAACGTTCCGAGAAGTAGAAGAAAGATGCTTCCTTTGATCACTATTCCAAATAGAATGTAACCGGCAAATAAAACTATCGATGCATTGATTAGAGAGATCACGATATAGGGAATTGTTTTGCCGATTATAAATTCAATTGATGAAAGGGGCGAAACATTAATCTGTTCAATTGTGCCCCTCTCCTTTTCTCTAACAATCGATAGCGAGATAGAAACGACTGCAGTAAGAATAAGAATCATCCCCATCAGCCCTGGAATTAGAAAACGAGTTGATTGCAGATCGGGATTGAACCAGAACCGCGGCTGTGGGTCAATAGGAACATAAACCGCTCGCCCTGTAACAGCAAGGTACTCTTTAGTTAGCTGTGCCGAATAGTTGTAAGTTGCTGCATTAAAATAATTCTGAATCACATTGGCAGTATTCCCGTCTACACCGTCAACAAGAATTTGGACTTTTACTTCTTTCCGCGATTGTAGTTTTCTAGAAAGATCATACGGAAATACTATAACCGCTTGAACCGTTTTTTGATCGAGCATCTCTTTTATCTGTGAATCTTTTTCGATATGTGCAACAAGATCGAAATATTCCGAGCTTATTAGTCCGCCAACAAAATCTCTCGTTATTTCCGACCGATCCTGATCATAGATGGCAATTTTAATATGGTGTACATCAAAATTAATTGCATAACCGAAGATTGCAAGAAGCAGAACCGGAAAAAAGAAGAGAATGAAAAGCATTCTTTTATCGCGGCCAAGCTGACGCGATTCCTTTTTTGCAATTGCATAAATTCTATAAAACATTCTTCTTTGCATCCTTTTCAAGTAAATGAATGAACACGTCTTCGAGTGTTGGAATAATTTTTTCAATTCGTTTAACACCGATTCCGTTTTTGTTATGCAGTAGATCTACAATTGTGCCTTCATTAATTGTGCTGTCGTTAAGGATTACGTGAATGTAATTTCCGAATAAAGATGTTTCGCCAACCCATTTTTCTTTTTCAAGTATTTCAAGGCTCTCAACAACTCGCTCACTCTCAATTTCGAAAATCGGGTTTTTAATGTAGTTTGTTTTCAATGCTTTCGAATTTCCTTGAGCAATAAGTTTTCCCGCATTTATCAATATTATGTCGTTACAAAATTCGGCTTCGTCAAGGTAATGTGTTGTTACTAATACTGTGGTTCCTCTCCCAGAGAGATCGTTTATCAGGTCCCAAAAATTTCTGCGCGAGATTGGATCAACCCCGCTTGTTGGTTCATCGAGAAAAACAATTTTCGGTTCATGTATCACCGCGGTTCCGAGTGCGAGCCGTTGTTTAATTCCGCCTGGTAGCGAGCCGGTTAAAACATTTTCCATATTTTCTAAATTAGCAGCTTTAAGCACCCACTTTTTTCTCTCTTCATATTTTTTTCCAGATAGCCCGTAGACACCAGCAAAGAACCTGATGTTTTCTGCAACGGTAAGATCGTTGTAAAGAGAAAATTTCTGTGACATATATCCGATATTTTTTTTCACCATGTCAGGATTATTTTTTATACTATACCCGCTAACAATAGCATCGCCAGAAGTCGGCTCCAATATTCCAATCAGCATTCTTATGGTTGTCGATTTACCGGCGCCGTTGGCTCCGAGAAATCCGAATATTTCGCCCTCTTTCACGCTGAATGAAATCTGATCGACGGCGGTGAATTTTCCAAACAGTTTTGTAAGTTTATTTACTTCGATTTCGAAATTATTATTTGTCATTGTTTTCTCTTAAGAAGAAAGCTGTTGGGTTATCTAAAAAAGTACAGCTCTGAAATAACCGTTCAACTCCTTTGCAACCCCTTCTTTTAAATTTAATAACTCGTCTGTTTTATAATCTGTAAGAGACGTCCGAAAAATAAGTGCTGAATCAAATTAAAATAATTTTTTTTCTGAACCTTCACACGTTCCTCTTTCCGTACAGGAAGGAGTCGGAATCGGTTAAATTAAGAATCAATCTTTTAGATACCGGATCAAAACCGGGATTACAATAAAATCATTTTGGTGCGTTCTCTGTAAATTGTTAGATAGCGTTTACTAGTAACTGAAGTTACGCAAAACTGTCATTCTGATCCCGTCGAAGTCGTGAGAAGAATCTCAACCTCTCAATTTCATTGTTGAAGATATCTCGCTGCGCCCGATATTACAAAACCACACGTTTGCGTAACATTAGTTAGTAATTACAATCCTCCAATTTTTTCATTCTAACCTCTTTCTCTTCACACATATATTCTATTAAAAAATTTTTCTCCCAAGTGATTTTTCTAATTTTACTTTTGCAATTTGAAAATCGACCTCGGATGTTTTAAGATTTGTCTCCGCCTGAAGTTTTAGAGTCTCAGCATCAATCAAGTCTGTACTTGTTGCTAATTGTACATTATATTTATCAACCGTAACGCGGTAATTCTCCTCGGCTTGAGTAAGGGTTTGTCTGCTAACATTTAATTTTTCTTTGCTCTTAACTAAATTCAAATAATTGGAATAGACTTCAACCTGTATATTTTCCTTGAGTTGATCAAGATTCGTTTCGATCTGAACTTTTGTTTCTTCCGCCTGAGAAATTTGAGACGCTGTAAGCCCCCAATTCCAAATGTCCCAGCTCAAAGTAACGCTAATGTCCCAATTATAATTAAATTCATTTTTAGCCGGCTGGAAACGGGGATTTGGATTACTGTAATAATAATTACCAGTTAGATACATCGAAGGAAGCCAATTTGCTTTTGCGGCGTTAATTCCTTTTTCGCTTGCGTTAAGACGGTATGAAAGAGATTTCAATTCTTTCCGGTTATTGATTGCTTCCTCTATTAATTCATTTATTCGATAATCTGATTCTACTGCTTTCAATTCTTGAGCCGATACTCTTGTTTTATGTGTTAGCTCCAATCCGATCGCTTTGTTGAAAAATATCCGGGCAAGATTAAAATTATTCTCTGTGTCGATAAGCATCATCTTTGTGTTAGAATATTGGACTTCCAATTTCAGCAGATCATTGGTAGATACAAGTCCGTTATCGAAAAATATTTTTGTGTCGTTCAGATGTCTTTCGACCTGTTCTAAATTTTTTTTGATTATTTTATTTATCTCTTCTGCCTTATATAAATTCCAATATGCGTTAAATATTTCGAAGGCGGCATCAATCTCTTCTTTTGAATAATCGCTTTCCGCAGCTTGAAGATTAAGCTCCGCAGAACTTTTTAATGAAGCCAGTTTGAAACCGGTAAAGATCGGTTGACTGAAGCCAAGGCGGAATGAATAATTATCAAGGATCGCATCTGCAATTCGGATCGGTGCGGGAGAAAAGGGCATTTTTACTTCGAATGCCGGAATGTTGTTACTTAACCGTGTATAGTTTCCAGAGAGTTTAAATTGCGGTAAGAGTTGGCTACTGATCTCTGTCAGTTTTGAATCAGAATTATTTAGTTTCGATCTAGAAATTTTTAGTTCCTTGCTATTTTTCAATCCTAGTTGGAGACTCTCTTCAAGTGTTAAAATTTTTTCCTGTGCAAAGAGAGCACCGGCAATTAAGATCATAACAATTATTTTTTTCATTTCTGTTTCCTTAAAAGTTAATTATATCTTTACTTGCTCATCCTATAAATAAAAACATTTTCGAGTGATGGGGCAACAACTCTTTTATCGATTTCCAAAACGGAGTTTTCAATAAATAACTTTTTAATTTTTTCATAATCCTTCTCTACATCTGTAACAGCAATATTCAATCTATCGCCGTACATCTGAACTTCATAATCCGTTTCTAGTTTAATAACATTGTATGCTGTCCTTGTTGGTGTACATACGATTTCCAGAATTTCCACTTCCATCGAATCCTTAACATTTTTAGGCGTATCAAAGCTGATGATTTCGCCTTTGTGCATCAGAGCAACCGTATTGCATCGTTCCGCTTCATCAAGGTAAGGAGTCGACATAAAAATTGTAATTCCTTCTTTCAAAAGGTTGGAAAGAATTTTCCAAAAATCTCGGCGCGAAACGGGATCAACACCGGTAGTTGGTTCATCAAGAAAAATTATTTTGGGCTTATGAATAAGAGTGCATGCGAGTGCAAGCTTCTGTTTCATTCCGCCGGAAAGTTTATCTGCTAACCGATCTCTGAAAGGTGTAAGCCGTGTAAATTCCAGGAGTTGGTTGCGTCGGTCTTCAAAATGTTTTACTCCATGGATATCAGCGAAAAACTCGATGTTCTCATCAATCGTTAAATCACCATAAAGGGAAAACTTCTGCGATAGATAGCCGACCTCATCCTTGATCAGATTTTTTTGAGATTGAAGATCATGACTAAGAACTTCAGCTGATCCGCTATCGGGGTTAAGAAGTCCGACAAGTATTCTTATCGTTGTAGTCTTTCCGGCACCATCGGGACCAACGAGTCCGAACATCTCTCCGCGTTTAACATAGTAGTTTACATCTTTTACCGCTGTTATATTTCCATAACTTTTCTTTAATGAGTTTATTTTAATTGCTGGTTCCATCTTTCTTGCTCGCTTATAAAATCACTTTAGCATCTGCCGGCATCCCTGGTTTTAATTCAAAATTCGGATTTGGGATTTCAATCTTAACGGCAAAGACAAGCTTAGTCCTTTCATCTTTAGTCTGAATATTTTTGGGAGTAAACTCGGCTTCGGGGGAAATGAATGTTATTTTGCCTTCGTAAATTCTATCGGTATAAGTATCTATCGAAATTTCTGTTTTCTGCCCGAGTTTGATTTTGCCAAGTTCGGACTCCGAGATATAAATTGTTAGATTCACTATAGCAAGATTCGATATTTTTACAAGCGACGACATCGGACTTACTGTCTCTCCAACCTCAATAAATTTTTTTACTACCGAGCCGTTTATAGGAGAGATTACATAACTATCGCGTATATTTTTATTAAGCAACTCAACCGAAGCTTTTGCTTTTTTCAGATTTGCTTTTGCCTGTTCAATCTCTTCCGGCCTGAATATTTTTTTAACCTTTTCGTAATTTTCTTTCGCTGCTGTAAATTGTGCAAGGGCAATTTGGAAACGGGCAGTAATATCTTCGTATTGTTTCTGTGTTATCGCTTTCGATTCCCAAAGCTTAGTGTATCTGGAATAATCATTTTTAGCAAGACTAAGATTGGTTTCGCTTTGTTTCGTCATTTCTTCGGCTTGTTTAATATCTTCCGCGCGTGCCCCTTTGAGCATTAAGCTGAGCTGTGCTTCTGCGATTTGCTCGGATGCTTCCGCCATGCTCAATTGGTATCCTAGGGCTTCACTATCTATTATAAGTAATGTATCGCCCGCACTTACAAGGGCACCCTCTTCAGCAAAAATCGATTTTATTTCTCCGACACTCTTCGAACTAATCGTAACATTTGTCGATTCAATTGTGCCGGTCGCTTCTATATAGAGATTGCTTCCGTTTTCTCCACAAGAAGATAGACCTATTATAAGGGGAAGCAACACTAAGATTTTTTCGATTTTCATTTTAATCCCTTTTATTTTTTACTAAAAGTTTTTTCCCTTTTTCCGTTACTATACCGCTAATCATAATTTTAAGTGAGGTGATCGCAGCTTCTTTTAGCGAAAAATTATTGTTAAGAATAAAATCGGGGTTAACCACGGATCTCATAGCCGAGACAAAGATGGTTATTACTATTTCAGTGGGATAATCGAGAAAAAGTCCTTCTTTCTTTCCCTGTTCTATAACTTTTGTAAGGTTGCCGAACATCATCTCAGTTCTAAATTTATCAATTTCGTCCCATCGAGACGGATAATGACGGCGCAGATCGTCCATCATTTTTGAACTGATCTTCTGGAATGTTGTCGCCAGTACATTCATCAGCCCTTCTAGTTTTTCGATTGCATTTTTATCGCTACTTAAAATAGGGATTATGGTTCCTTTAATAATCTGCATAAAATTCTTTGCAACCGCCTGAACAAGATCTTCCTTTGTGGGAAAGTGTTTATAAATAGTTTTCTTGCTCATCCGTAAGTCGGCTGCAATTTCATCCATAGTGGTTTTATGAAATCCTTCCTTAAAGAATTTTTCTGTCCCGATTCCAATAATTTTTTCTTTCATATTTTTATAATTCCCACAGAAACTATTTTCGTTTTTCTGGTTTCTAATATAAAACAAGGAAACTTGATTGTCAAGTATTAGTTTCCAAAGTTTCTAAAAAATTATTGAAGGCTGGGTTTTTCGGAAAGCTGATTATTGTTTGGTGCCAATAAATCTAATTACAATTCCTTCTCCTAAATGTCCTTTGCCTTCATTTAAGAAAATTTTTTCTTTGGTAAGCTTTTCAAATTCAAGATCGATAAAAAGATTTACAACATCTTCCAGCGTGTATAATAACGCAATATCTTTCGGTCCGCCCGATTGAAATTTAATTTGATCTTTTTCAAAACATTCAAAAATAATTTTACCGCCGGGCTTTAATGAAGCTATTATTTTCTCGAATAATGAACGCCTTTGATCTTCTTCTAAATGAATAAAAATTATTGCTGCGGCATCATACCCGACCTTATCCTGTCTGAATTCCGAAAACTCTTTTACATCATAATTAATTTTAGCTCCGGACTCTTCTGCAAGTTTTAGAGCTTTTATCTTTCCTGCTTCCGAAAAGTCAAATGCGTCAACCTCCCATCCACTTGCTGCGGCATACACGGCATTTCTACCTTCGCCTTCACCCGGCAAGAGAATTCGTCCCGGTTTAAGTCGGGTTAATTCCTCTTTAAAAAACTGATTCGGTTCTTTTCCGTATTTATATTCATCCAATGAATATCTTTGATTCCACAACTCTTTCATAGACTCTCCAAAACTTACATGTAAAATAAATGTTCTTATAAACAGATAAAATAAATTGAAGTTCGAAAAACGTTTAATTATTTTTGATTTTAGAAATATTTTGTAAAAATGATAAACACAGATAAAATAATAATTGTGGGCGACCGCGTTCTTGTTAAGCCGGAAGAGAATCTTAACAAAACCAACAGCGGTTTATATCTTCCGCCCGGAGTATATGAAAAAGAAAGGGTTCAGGGCGGATACGTTATTAAAGTCGGTCCCGGTTACCCAATAGGTATGCCGGCAGAAGACGACGAACCCTGGAAGGAGAATAAATCAACTCGATATATCCCTCTTCAGGCAAAACAAGGGGATTTCGCTCTATTTCTAAGAAAAGATGCAATTGAAGTTGAGATTGAAAAACAAAAGTTTGTAATTGTAAATCATTCTGCTATTTTGTTATTATACCGGGACGATGAGCTTTTATCATAAAACGGGCTGTTTTCCATTAAATATATAAATACTAACCGCTATACTTATCTAAGTCGAATATACTTGACTTAAAAAAATCCCGCTGTCATTAAATTGGTAATTATTAATTCTAAGTCCAACATACCTTGCTTAAGCTTTCTTTTTATTAATATTTAGGACATTATACTTGACTAACAATAAGAAAAATATATTTTAGTCATATATAAACCGGGCTTAATAATGCTAAAACCTTTACCTCCAGAAACCAAATTACGATTCGATTCGGAAACTATGACCTTGCTCTCAGGAGCAGAGACTTTGCTTTATCAACTCTCCGGTGTGTTGAGTTTGTTTAGCGAGGACCATTTTATTACCAGAACTCTCCATATACGCGAAGCAAGCAATAGTCTTGCTATTGATAATTATAGTGTTTCAATTGAGGAATATTTCACAAAACTATGTACAGAAGAAAATCATTCTATCAACACTTTAAATAATTATTTAAGGGCGTCATCGGTTGGATTGAGGCTCATTAAAGATGTATCGCACGCCGGACATATAATTAAATCACTCTATACTGAGCTTGCACAAGAAAGCAGCAAATCGCAATTAAATGAATTGTATAGGGGGCGGATTGTGAATAGTGCTGAAATGGATAATAAATTTGTTCTGCCTCCAACGGATGAGATTCCTTCTCTAATAGAGAAATTCGAGAATTACATAGAGTCCGATGTTTCTTATCCGCCCTTAGTTAATGCTGCTCTTATTCATGCTCAGTTCGAGCTAATACACCCCTTCGAATATTTTAACGGCTTAACAGGAAGAATTCTAATTCAACTTCACCTTAACTGGAAAAAAAGAGTTGCAAATAATTGTTTACAAATATCGGGCGGTCTTTTAAAAAGAAAAGAGGAATATTTTAACCGTCTGAAATTATTAACCGCGAATGAAAATTGGAATGAATGGATAAAATTTTTTCTTTCGATTATTATCTCTTCTGCAAACGAAACTAATGAAATCATAAAAACATTATTTCGCTTAGAACAAACCGGTTACGAAAAAATTATCCGGAGCGGTTATGCAACTTCCACAATATTTCAGCTTTACAAACATATTTTCGATCAGCCGGTAATAACTATTCCACACATCACAAAAACTTTATCGTTAACAAAACAAACGGCAAATATTGTAGTATCCAGATTATTAGAACTGGATCTATTAAGTGAAGTAACCGGAAAGCAGCGGTATAGAATGTATGTAAATAAAAACTTTCTGGATGCAGTCGGATTATAAAATCAACAAAAGTAAGGAGGAAAAATGAAACTAATTAATGAATTTAAATCATTCGCAATGCGGGGGAATGTTGTTGACATGGCGGTGGGTATTATTATTGGCGCTGCTTTCGGCAAAATTGTTTCTTCCTTCGTTAACGATGTTATTATGCCTCCTATTGGACTGCTGGTTGGCGGCATCGATTTCAGCGACCTGGCATTAACTTTAAAAGCCGCAACAGAATCGGCCCCGGCTGTTGTTCTAAAGTACGGAGTATTTATTAATACAGTTATCGACTTTGTGATTATTGCGTGGGCAATTTTTATGGTTATTAAAGCAATGAACACATTAAAGAAAAAGGAAGAGGCAAAACCTGCAACTCCTCCAAAGCCCAGCGACGAGGTTGTGCTGTTGGCCGAAATAAGAGATCTTCTAAAAAAATAATTTGTTGTTATTTTAAATTATTGGGTGCTTTGAAGTAAAAAGCATTAAATCGATCGGTTGTTTTATTGGTTTAAAATTGCCTTTTATTTTAAGGCATCCGGTTTTTAATAATAAAAAATTCCGTTGATTTAGAATTTCATTAAACTTAGTTTTGCCCGACTAAATTTATGGAATCTGCTATGGAATCCCACTCAATTACCATCCCGTTAATAAGTTTGTTGCCGTTTGTTTTAATGCTTTTATCGATCGCGGTTTTCCCTTTGTTCTGGAATCACTTCTGGGAAAAAAATTCTAACAAATTAATAATCGCTATAATATTAAGCATCCCTGTTGTTATTTATCTTTTCGGAACCGGGCTTGAAGAGAAATTATTTGAAACCATTGTTTTCGATTATATACCGTTTATTATTCTTTTGGGTGCTCTATTTACAATAACCGGCGGCATTTATCTTTCCGGAGACATTGAAGCTAAACCTTCTATAAATACATTGTTTTTAGGAATTGGTGCTGTTCTTGCTTCTTTTATGGGAACAACCGGCGCAGCAATGCTTCTTATTAGACCGGTTATTCAAACTAATAAACAAAGAAAATTTAAAGTTCACACCATTCTATTCTTTATAGGGATAATTGCAAACTGCGGAGGATTGTTAACTCCGCTTGGGGATCCACCATTATTTATGATGTACTTGAGAGGCGCTCCTTTTGAGTGGTTCCTAAAATTAATACCGGAATGGTTCTTAACAAACTTGCTGCTGCTTATTTTATACTTTTTTTTCGATACATATTATTATAAGAAGGAAAAACCGGAAGATATAAAAATAGACAAAACGTCTGTGCGTCCTATAAAGATTGAAGGGAAATTAAATTTTATCTGGCTTGCCGGCGTAGTATTATCGGTTGCGTTCTTAAACGAACAATATTTAGGATTTATTAAGCTCAATCATTATTATAAATTTATCCGGGAAGCCGCAATTTTTTCTATGGCAATATTTTCGCTGCTGTTTACAACCAGGCTTACCAGAACTTCGAATAATTTTACATGGGAACCAATTAAAGAAGTTGCTTATTTATTCTTTGGGATATTTATTACAATGGTTCCATGTTTATTGTATCTTGAGATAAATGCTGCAAAACTTGGGGTATCTTCACCTCAGCAGTTTTATTATTTAACAGGATTGCTAAGTTCTTTTCTGGATAATACTCCAACGGCTGTAACATTCCATTCACTTGCGCTTGGTCTTGGTGTTCAATCTTCCGTATTGGTTGCCGGAATTCCGGAAGAGCTTCTTAAAGCAATTTCTGTGGGAGCCGTATTTTTTGGAAGTATGACATATATCGGTAATGGACCAAATTTTATGGTAAAGGCGGTGGCAGAAGAAAACAACATAAAGATGCCAAGCTTTTTTGCATATATGTATAAGTTCTCAATAATAATTTTATTGCCAATATTTATTATAGTTCAGTTGTTGTTACTGGGATGATATTTTCTATGAGGCCGGTTATAATTCTAAGAGACCTCTGAAAAATTCTTCAGAATTTAAAAACTTTTTAATGAATAGCGTTGTAAGAGAGTAAACAAAACAGAGGAGAAGATGCGAACCAATAAA
>JAGVBL010000089.1 GCA_020059785.1 Ignavibacteriales bacterium
ATCAGAAACACACTCAAATACATTGCAAGCAAAGATCAAAAATTATTCATGCAAGAATTAAGGCAAGTTTACTCTGCCCCCGACTGAAGAAGCTGATCTTCTGAGGCTTGATAAACTCGAAGAGACTTGGAATAAAAAGTATTCTCTGGCAATCAGAATTTGGAGAAACAACTGGACTTATGCTTCTACATTTTTCAAGTATCCTGGTGAAATCAGAAAAGTCATTTACACAACTAACGCTGTTGAAGCCGTACATCGTCAGTTCAGAAAAGTTACAAAATCGAAAAGTATTTTTCCTAATAGCTTGTCCCGAGTTAGCGGGAATGATGCTCTCAAAAAAATGTTCTTCTTAGCTTACAGAGACTTATCTAAAAAATGGACGATGCAGGACCCCAACTGGGCTTTGGTTCTTTCTCATTTATCACTTACTTTTGATGAGAGACTTGAAAATGTTCTTTAATTATAAATTCCATTTGCACAAATTATTTTACAGACTCTAGTGAAAGAATTATCAACAATTAAACAAGGTCATTCATTTCCAGCCATTCATCATTATAAATAGTGGAGAAATATTTATATCCGGAATCGCAAATTAATGTAACAATATTAGCCTCTTTATCAATTTGCTTAGCAATTTGTGTAGCTGCCCAGATATTAGCACCGCTCGATCCTCCAGCAACAATTCCTTCTTCAAAAGCAAGTTTCTTCGTCCAGCCAATAGCTTTTTTATCTGTTACTTTAAGCATATCATCCATCATTTCCAATTGAGCAGTTTTAATAAGAAACTCATCTCCAATTCCTTCAATTAAATAACGGGATGATTGAACCATCTTTTTGTATTTGAACCAATCATAAAAAATAGAGCCAACAGGATCGACACCAATAAGTTTGATATCCGGATTTTTTTCTTTCAAATATTTTCCGGCGCCAAAAAGAGTTCCACCTGTTCCAACACCAACAACAAAGTAATCAATATTACCTTCTGTTTGTTCCCAAATTTCGGGACCGGTAGTCATATAGTGGGATTCGTTATTATCAGTATTGTTATGCTGATCTATGTAGTAGAGTGAAGGATCGCTCTTAACAAGATTTTCTGCATAGTTATTATAAGATTCCGGATGTTCTGGTGGGAGTTTGGAATTTACTTTTATTACATCAACACCAAGTACTTCCAGCATCTTAATTTTTTCTTTACTTGTTGAATCGCGTATAACAATTTTTAGTTTGTATCCCTTCTGTCTGCATACTATTGCAAGTCCCATAGCTGTATTGCCGGAGGAGTTTTCAATAATAGTATCGCCCGGTTTCAATTTACCTTCGCGTTCACCCTTTTCAATCATATACTTAGCAATACGGTCTTTAATACTTCCACCGGGATTCATAAACTCCATCTTAGCCCATATTGTTGCTTTTAATCCTTTAGAGATATTACCGAGTTTAACTAAAGGTGTTTTGCCAACTGCATCAATTATACTTTCGTACCGATTATTTCTCATTTAGATCCTTTATAATTAGTAAGATAAGGGGAATTTATAACCCCGTAAAAATTCTTCTGCACTCATTATTTTGCGTCCCTCAGGTTGTAATTCAAGAATTTGCAAAATCATTTTTCCGGTTTTAAAAAATATTTCTTTCTTAGTCTGAATAATTTTAGTAGATGAATTTTGCTCATGTGTGAAATTCAGATCGATTTCCATCCAATCATTTTCATTAAAGAGATTTTCATCAGCAATAATTTTTGTTTTATATACCTTAATAATTTTTTTGTTATGATTAAAAAATGCGCAAGGATAAGGAGATAATCCGCGCACCAGATTGTGAATTTGAATTGCCGGTTTTCTCCAATCAATCTGGCAAATATTTCTGGTAATTTTTGGAGCAGGAGAAGACATTGAATTATCCTGTTGAACAATCCCGGCTTTGCCTTGTTCAATCAAATCAACAGTTTTGAGAACTACATCCGAGCCGATAATCATCATTCTATCATGTAGAGAAGCGAAGTTGTCTTCATCATCAATAGAAATTTTTTCCTGTAAAATAATATTGCCGGTATCTACTTTTTCATCCAGGAAAAAAGTTGTAACACCCGTTACTTCTTCACCATTAATTAGTGCCCACTGAATTGGTGCTGCGCCCCGGTACTTAGGTAATAATGAACCATGAAGGTTTATTGAACCATATTTGGGAAGTGTAAAAACCTCTTTAGGTAAAATCCTGAATGCAACAACAACAAAAAGATCGGGATTTATTTTCTTCATTTCGTCAAGGAAATCCTGATTTTTGAGATTAACCGGAGTAAAAACTTTAATAGCATTATCAATTGCAAATTGTTTTACGGGAGTAAAAGATAGTTGACGCCCTCTACCCCTTTCCTTATCTGGCGCAGAAACGACAGCTTCAATTTTATGTGAACTTGATAATAATTTTTGCAAAGAAGGAATTGCAAATTCGGGTGTGCCCATGAATACAATTTTCATTTATGCAGCCAGACAAAAAAATTATAATTGTGTAATCGGATAATCAATTTCTACTTTCCTTTTCTTTATCAATTTCAATTCATCCTTAAGTTGAGATTTTATTTCTTCACTTACTCTATCCGGAATTAATTTACCTATCAGGTGATCATATTCGTGCAAAATTACACGTGCTAAAAATTCATCCGCTTCCAGTTCAATAAGCTGCTCATCGGTATTGAGGTAACGGATTTTAATATTTTTTGATCTTTCAACATCAGCCCTAAGATTTGGCAGACTTAAACAACCTTCTTCAATTACAACTTTTTCATCGGATTGAAGAACAATTTCCGGATTAATAAAAATCATCGGTTTGAATTTTTCGTAACCTTCAACACCTTTAAGATCAACAACAAATAAAGATTGATTAAAGCCAACCTGGTTGGCAGCAAGCCCAACTCCCTTAGCATTATGCATTGTATCGAGCATGTTTTTTATTTTAACAATTAACTCATCGGATACAGAATTAACCGGTTTAGTTTTCTGCCGCAGTATTTTATCCCCGTAAACAGTAATTGGTAATATTGCCATAAAAATTCCTTAATTTGATTCGGCTTGAACAACGACTGCACTAAGATCCTTATATAGATTTACCTCAGTAGCACAGAACAACATTCTAACAAGCAGCCGAAAAATAATCAACATTTGCTGAAGAATAAAGGATAAGAGAAGCATATAATAAGGTGTGCGGGGGATTGCCATACCTATTATGTTATAAACAACCGCACCAACTCCCCCAATAATTGCTACAAATAGAAATGCTGTGAATACAATTGTAAAATTATTGTTTATGAAAAGTGTGGCTGTATAAACTTCCCGGAATATTTTTGTCCTGTCGTTAACTGCGAGTGATACCTTTGAATAATCCGAGATTATAGAAACCACACCTATAAAGAATATAAGAAGGACATAACGTAAAGCAAAGAAGAAAAATTCTAACCGGACATTTTCTGAATTTCTGAAGATAAGATGAATTAACTGCCCCATGTAATCGATGATTACAAAGGCAATGATATATAGTGCAATAGAGATCAGCGTAATTTTTACAAAACGGAAAAAGTATTTAACACCGCCGTAGAAAAAATCAACTATATGATTCTTTTCAGGGAAATGAAAAATTGAAATCATTCCACCCAGGAAAAAAGTCTGCAGTAAAGTATAAATACCAACAACAGTATAAATGCTTATAGGAAGCTGATCAAAATTAACCTTATATAAATTCTGGAACTGAACATACCACATATAATCGAAGTGAAGAGCGAGCTGATCGCTTAACAACGATCTTCCCAAATTATCCATAAGAATATTTAGTATTGGTACCGTAAGTACAAGTGCAGAAAGTGCATTAAAAATCCAGATTAAAAATACTAAACGTGAGTTATGAAAAACTGATCGCGCTCCGTGAACAATTGTATTTTTAATATATTGAATCATCCCACGCTTCCTAAAATCATCAATGCATTTTGAACCCAGAAGAAAACACGTATTGCCAGCGACCATGAAGCCCAGATTCTAGATTCAACAGTAAAAGAATTATTGGCAAAATTAATATCGAGCAAATTTTTGCGAAGCGGATCGACTGAAGCAGCTATCACTTCGTTATCCGTTTTGAATTTGAAAACTTTCCAGCGCTCTTTACCATCCCATTTTTGTTTCAATGTTTCTTTGTCTGTATAAAGGTAAACATCGCATTTAAATATCCCATCCTGCAATCTTTCTGCTAACACTTCGTATTCTGTTGGCGAGACCTGTGCAACCGAGGTAACTTTATAATCAAATATTTTTGTCGAATTGAAAAATTCATCGAAGAACCAGTTCATATCTTCCTTAACATTTTTTCGAACGGTGTTAAAAAAGTCCTCTCCGGTTGGATGCCCAAACCTAAATTTGCTGTAATAGTCTTTCATTAGTTTCATCATATTATCATAACCGATATACCGTTCAAGAGTGTGAAGAACAAGTTCGGGTTTGCTGTAGGAATTAACAGCATACGCCAACCGTGACGGCTGTTTATAAGAAGTATCGGTAATTGCACCAATAGTCATGTTGCGGTAGTAAGAAACTAAACTCTGAGAAGCCTCGGGTAATGGTACTTCAACAAGAGTATAGATTATAGGAATCTCTTTGTAGGAAAAGAATTCCAATCCATATACAGGAATGTAGGAAGCAAACTTAAAGAAGGTTAAAAGATCCGGATAATATTTGTACATAATCTTAGTTGCAAAGTAAGAAGCAAATCCTTCGTCGAGCCAGGCATCATAAACTTCGTTATTAGCTAATATTCCCTGGAAATATTGATGCGAAAATTCATGAGCGACAAGGTACTCAGGCCAGCCGGTTGATTGGGGCGAGAATAGATCGGCACTTACAGTAAATAATGTAGGATATTCCATTCCACCCGCATTGCATGTTTTCGGAACGTCCACAAGTGTTATAGTTTGATATGGGTAAGAGCCTAAATTCTGTTCGTAAAAATCGAGACAGTTTTTTACTGCTTCGATATAGCGGTAGAAATACTTCTCTCGTTCCGGCTGAACATAAGCGTGGATTAATATTTCAGTTCCGTCATTCCTTTTATAAGTGCTGCTTCTGTGCATAATATCATCGGTTGCAATCCATACAAAATCGTGAACACCATTTTGTACAATTGTATAAGCGGAAACTTTATCATTAATAGATTTATTTACTTCTACTCCGTTTGAAATAACCTTATATCCATTGGGTACTTTTATGGATGCAGAATAATTTCCAAAATTGGAATAGAAGTTAAGGTAAGCATAGTAAGGGCTGCATATCCATTTGCCGTTTTCGAATACTCCAACTTTAGGGAACCATTGGGATACAAAGAAAAAATTCCTTCCACGTGCATATCCAAACCTTTTTACAGATTCAGGTATTTTAAGACTATACTCAAAATAGATTTGAATGGAATCGCCGGGGTTAACAGGATTATTTAAAACAAATTTTGCAACCGTGCTGTCGTTAGGGTTAGAAATTTCCGGGTATACAAACTCTAATTCAGAATTGAATCCATTAATTAGGGACTTCAGAATTTTAATTTCTGTTTGAGCTTCGGGGAAATTAATATTATATCCTTTAGCAAAATGAGTATTATTACTTTTGTATGCATTGGGATACAAATGGAAATAAATTTCGTTAGTGGAATAATTTGTTTTATTCCTCCAGACAATATTTTCTTTAACAAAAATTTCTTTGTTAACATCGGAGAATTCTACATCAAACTTATAATCAGCAATATTTTTATAAGATGCGGCTTCAGTTTTTAGAATACCATTAGCATAATTTTTTTCCTGGCTGGAAAAGGAATTGGGCATAAAAGAGCTTTCGCCTTGCGAAATGTAAATTAGAAGTGAAAACAGAATAAGCAGAGTAACAATGATTAGCTTTTTCATGTTTTCAAGTTATGAAATAGGCTGTCATACTTCAATCGGTTAACCAGATTAATTTATTTTGTTTTTATAAAAATCAATCGTTTTTTTCAATCCCTCTATCAAACTGAATTTCGGTTCAAAAAGAAGGTCTCTTTTTGTTTCATCGATAGAA
>JAGVBL010000307.1 GCA_020059785.1 Ignavibacteriales bacterium
ATCAGAAACACACTCAAATACATTGCAAGCAAAGATCAAAAATTATTCATGCAAGAATTAAGGCAAGTTTACTCTGCCCCCGACTGAAGAAGCTGATCTAATAGCTCTGGACAAACTCGAAGAAGCTTGGGTCAAGAAATATTCTCTGGCTATAAAAACCTGGAGAAACAATTGGACACATCCTTCAACATTTTTCAAATATCCAACTGAAATTAGAAAAATAATTTATACCACCAATGATGTTGAATCTGTGCATCGGCAATTTAGGAAATTTATCTATCCTTTGGCGGAGTGACAAAATCGAAAAGTATTTTTCCTAATAGCTTGTCCCGAGTTAGCGGGAATGATGCTCCCAAAAAAATGTTGTTCTTAGCTTACAGAGACTCATCTAAAGAATGGATTATGCAAATACAGAACTGGGCTTTGGTTCTTTCTCATTTATCACTTACTTTTGATGAGAGACTTGAAAATGTTCTTTAATTATAAATTCCATTTACACAAATTATTTTACAGACTCAAATTAGCACTTTCTGCCCGGTTAATTTTAGCCTTTGTTACCACCTGGTGTTTTTCGGCTTACTTATAATGAATTTTTGAATATAGAGAACTTTTTCCGCAAGCATTCTCAATATGTATATCCCCGATAGCAATTCACTGATGTTGATTCTCTGTTCAGATAATAATTGTTCACGCATGACCCTTTCCCTAAGATATTATAAATTTCGAAAGAAATTTTTTTGTTAGAATTAGATTGATTGAAAGATATTTTCATATTCAATATGGTAAAAGCGCCTACAAAACATTTCAGAAAATCCTTAATAGTAAAGCCGATATTGAGCTTGCAGCATTAAGTGTTGTTAAAAACATTTTTTCTGAAAGTATTTACTTTGTTCTCTATGATGTAACAACGCTCTATTTTGAAACATATCATCAAGACGAACTCCGCGTGACGGGCTATTCCAAAGATGATAAATCCAAACAACCGCAGATAGTAATTGGATTGTTGGTAACTAAATCGGGCTTTCCTCTTGCACACGAAGTATTTTCCGGTAATACTTTTGAAGGAAAAACAATGCTGCCGGTTCTTGAAAACTTTTCTAAGACACATAAGGTATCGATGCCAATAGTAGTGGCCGATGCAGCAATGTTATCGGAAAAAGTACTTAGTCAATTAAGGGCACAAAACATTAGCTACATAGTTGGTGCGCGAGTTGCAAATTTATCGTTCGATATAATCAAAGATATTAGCGAGAAACTAAACAAACAAGATAATAGAGTTCTTCGTATTCCAAGTAAACCTGGCGAGATGATTTGTTCATTTTCCAAAGATCGATACAAGCAAGATAAACGCGAAATGGAAAAACAAATTGAGAAGGCAGAAAAGCTTGTTGCTCGTAATGAAAGCGGCAGTCGGGCAAAATTTGTATGCAAGACAAAAAGCCATAGTGTTGAAATGAACAAAGAGCTAATCACAAAGACAAATTTATTGCTTGGGATAAAAGGATACTGTACCAATATTAATGAAGATGTACTTTCGAATTCTGATGTCATAAAATACTATCACGAATTGTGGCATGTAGAACAAGCTTTTCGAATGAGTAAAAGTGATCTGGCAAGTCGTCCAATTTTTCATCATAAAGAAGATGCTATCAGGGCACACGTGCTTGTTTGTTTTATGGCGCTGATGTTGGCAAAATATCTTGAAATAGTCAGCGGGTTATCTATTCGAAGAATACGTGACCTCGTCTGGAATGTTACTGATGCTTATATCCGAGACAATATTGCTGGTAAAACATTTGTACTGCGTTCTTCCTTCGATGAAATCATCAACTCTAAACTTAGCATGTTATTAAATAAATGGAACTTGTCATACTAATTGTTGAAAGTCAGGAAAGAATACATTTTGAATAGATATAACAGTCAATAGAACTCATAATTTACGGTAATGTATTCCAAAAACAGGATCAAATTTCTACTTCAGTTTTTTCCCTTTAAAATGAACAAGCCTTGCAACTCATTGAATTACAAGGCTTTATCTTGTGGGAGCTAATGGATTCTCCCATAGGTCCAAAGGATTCCTTCGGAAGATGCTTTCGGCAGAACCAATGACCCTCCGCTCTAGAACATGTTTAAAAAAATAAAACCCGATAGGTAACATCGGGCTTTTGTGGGAGCTAATGGATTCGAACCAATGACCCTCTGCTTGTAAGGCAGATGCTCTGAACCAGCTGAGCTAAGCTCCCAAATAAATATTTTTACGTATGTACTTATCATTGAAACCAAGTCAAACGTCTGAACTCCCGCTTTGCGGGACAGGCACCTGAGCTAAGCTCCCAAATAAATATTTTTACGTATTTACTTATCATTGAAACCAAGTCAAACGTCTGAACTCCCGCTTTGCGGGACAGGCACCTGAGCTAAGCTCCCAATGAAAAGATCAAAATTTTGCGTCACAATTATAGAACAATTATCTAAAATTTTCAAACATAATTTGAAATAATTTAGAGCGGGTGACGGGACTCGAACCCGCGACTTGAAGCTTGGGAAGCTGCCACTCTACCAACTGAGTTACACCCGCATTTATACAAAATTATTAACGACATTACTCTAAATCAACAACTTTTTCTTTATTTTAACTTTAGAAAATTAATAAGAGAATATGAGTATTACAAAAAAGCAAAATCAACTACGTGAGCTGATAATCTTAATAGTTATTACAATTGCTTCTATAATTCTGTGGGAAACACCGGTAATCTATCCAATTAAAATTATGGTTATTCTTTTCCATGAAATAAGTCATGGTATTGCGGCAATACTAACAGGTGGTAAAGTAATTGAATTAAACATCGCATTAGATTTAAGCGGTATTTGCAAAATAGAAGACGGAAATTCCTTCATAATTGCGTCTTCGGGTTATTTAGGTAGTCTATTATTTGGTATGCTTTTATTTTATTCATCCCTTAACAAGAAATTAAGTCATATTGTATTACTAATAATTAGTGGAATCATAATTATTTTCTTAATTAATTCCTCAAAGAATGAATATCTTATTCTAATCACAACAATGGTACTTATATTATTAATAGTGATTATTTATAAATCACCGACTTTCTTTTCATCTATCCTCTTAAAAGCATTAGGAATTATAAGCTGCATCTATGTATTAATAGATATTAAACAGGATATTTTCGATTCAACAAATTCCTATTCAGATGCTTCGATGTTAGCTGAACTTACTGGAATTCATCAGGCAATATGGGGATTAATCTGGTTGGGTTTATCTGCAATTGGGATTTTATATTTATTAATAAAATCTCACAAAAATAAATTTAATTGAGTATTTCTTTGATTTCTTGTGGTTCGTTTACCTTTGCTAAAATTATTAATCCAATTACAAAGAAGATGCAAATTGTAAGTATAGCAATTCTCTGTTCGCCCGTAAGAAAACTTACATAACCAAAAACTAATGGACCAATGATTGCGGAGCTTTTTCCAAAAAAAGAATAGAATCCAAAAAATTCTGTTTTCTTTTCATATGGAGTTAGTTTTGACATTAAACTTCTACTTGTCGATTGTGTTGCACCCATAACACTTCCGGCTAATAAACCCACTCCGTAAAAACAATATCGTACAATATCATGTGTGTTTAAGGAAAATAATTTTGAAATTTCCTTTACGAGATAATTTTCTGTGCTACTTGTAACAAATGCAAAAACGATTGTAAAGATCCAAATAATTAGAGAAAATATTAAAGATTTTTTCTGTCCATAAGCATCTGCAATAATTCCAAATACAAGTGAACCGACAATTGCCGTTGTTTGAACAATAATAAAAAAGAGAATCAATTCACTCATTGAAAAATTCAAAGTAGAACTGGCATAATTACCGGAAAAAAATATTACGGTATTTACACCTTCAATAAAGAAAAAATACGAGAGCAAAAACAATGCAAGATTTTTATAATTTTTTAAATGTGTTATTGTGCTAAACACCCGGTCTAAACCGATTTTTAGATACGATTTGTCCCTCTTTACTTCTCTTCTTGTATCTTTAAGAAAAATGAAAATCGGTATTGCAAAAATTAAAAAAATTAGAGCAGCAACCGGGAAAGTCTCTTTAATCATATTTCGATTAATGAATGGATAAACTACTGCAAGTGTAGTTAGAGAGCCCAAATAACCCATTGCAAAACCGTAACCGCTAACTCGTCCATAATTTTTGGGTGAAGTAATCTCCGGCAAGAACGAATCATAAAAAACAAGTCCAGCTTCAAACCCTACATTTGCAATTATAAATAATAATAGTGCGTTAACAATATTTCCTTCATTCAAAAAGAATAAAAGCGCAGTACTTATTATACATAGAAGTGTAAAAAATAAAAGGAACCTTTTCTTACCGGCTGAATAATCTGCAATAGCTCCAAGTATTGGTGAAATTATTGCTGTTACAAGCATCGAAACACTTGTTCCTATACTCCAATAGAAATCACCAATCGGTTTTCCGGATGCAATAGTTTGCTTGAAATATACTGCGAATAGAAATGTTACTACGACAATAGAATATGATGTATTTGCAAAATCGAAAAGAGTCCAGACAAAAATTCTAAATTTTTCCCGATCTGCGAGCTTAGTAGATTTTCTTTGTAATGGTTTGATCAATAAGTCCTCTGCCGGTTTTATTAAGATTGCCGGATTTTTTTAGATCGGATAATACTGCATCTAGAATTCCATTTATGAATTTGTTACTATTAGAAGTAGAATAATCTTTTGCAATTTCAATTACTTCATTAATTGTAACCTTAGGTGGAATATCAGGAAAATTCATCAATTCAGAAATTCCGATTCGAAGAAGAATTCTATCTATAAGCGCAATACGGTCCATTTCCCAGTTAGATACTTTTTCCTGAATAATTAAGTCGAGATTTCTCGTATTAGCTACAACAGAATCGATAAGCTTTTTTGCAAAATCAATATCCGGAATAGAAGCCAGGTCGGACAAAATTCCGTTAGTTAGATTTGTTAATCCTTCTCCATTCAATTCGTATGCGTAAAGAACTTGAAGTACTTTTTCTCTTAGAATGCGTCTATTTGACTTCTTTATCATCTTGTTTAAGAACCCCGGGAAATCTTGCTGATAAATCTATAATGTTAGCTATTAAAAAGAAACCTTAAATAAATATTTATTACAAAAATAAATTTCAGAAAATACAAAGGAACCGTTTACGAAATAATTGTACAGATAATAATAATTTTGAGTTAGAGCCTAATTGTGTACTATTATTCAAAAATATTTGTCTTTAACACAGACCCTCTAATTTCAATATTAATGTTTCATCAACTCCCCAATTCTACCATAAGAACCCGAGTGGGACGAAAATATTTTTCTAATACCTCCAATTTGGCTTAATCTTTCTTCTGCAAGAGTATTAGATGCAACGTGAGTAGGAATTTTTTTGTCATTTGCAATTTTGAGTACTCTCTTCAGGATGTCATATATTGCCTCGGCTTGTTTCATTGCCCTATCCTGTCTATACCCTTCAAGTTCATTAGCAACATTAATTAAGCCACCAGAATTAATTACATAATCCGGGGCATAGAGAATACCTTTATCAATTAACATTGCACCATGTTTATCTTCGTCTTCCAATTGATTATTGGCGCCGCCGGCAATAATATCAAATTTGAATTTGGGAATTGTCTTATCATTAATTACAGCACCTAATGCATTAGGAGAAAATATATCGGCATCAATGTCATAAATTTCATCGGGTTTAACAACATGTGCTTTAATTGTCTCAAGTACTCGTTTTACCTTATCATCAACTAAATCTGTAATATAAATTTCGGCACCTTCGCTATAAAGGTGTTCACACAGATAGCGTGCTACCTGTCCTGCACCTTGAACAGCAATTTTTCTTCCACGTAAGGAATCGTTGCCCCATTTTTCCTGAGCACATGCTTTCATACCAACATAAACACCATAAGCAGTAACTGGTGAAGGGTCTCCGCTTCCACCAAGAGCTTTAGAAATTCCTGTAACATAACGTGTTTCCATTCTAACAAATTCCATGTCTTTAACATCTGTTCCCACATCTTCTGCTGTAATATATCTTCCACCCAGTCCATCAACAAATTTTCCGAAAGTTCTAAATAACAATTCATTTTTTTGAGATGCGGAATCTCCAATAATAACAGCTTTACCACCGCCTAAATTTAATCCGGCAACAGAAGCTTTATAGGTCATACCACGCGAAAGTCTCAAAACATCATTGAGTGCATCGTCAAATGATTTATAATTCCACATTCTGGTTCCGCCTAATGCCGGTCCTAAAGTAGTATCGTGAATAGCAATAATTGCCCGTAAACCCGATTCTTTATTACTACAAAAAACAACTTGCTCGTGTCCATATTTTTCCATCGCTTCGAAGTAGTGCATTCTTCTCTCCCAATATTTATAAATTAAATGGTGCTAAATAGCAAAAAACCAAAATAAAAGTAAAGCAATGCTTTCTCTTGTTCTGTAAAAAATCGTTTTTTCAAACGTTAATTTATAGTCTGTTGATATTCCTTTAGCTTCTATATTATAAAACCTGCATATCTGTAAGATTCTCGAAAGATGAAAGTCGTCTGAAATAATTGATATTTTTGAACTAGAAACAAAATCTTTGTGATTATTGCGAAGGTATTTTATTTGTTCCGTTGTAGTTGAAGTCATTTGTTCAACGATCAGGTTTTTATAATCAACACCAAGATTTGTGAGATATTTATACGCTACTTCTGCTTCGCTCAGTTCACCCGGGGCATTACCTCCGGTAAGAATAATTTTTTTTATTTGACCTTGCCTGTAAAGTTCTAAAGCTTTTCTAATTCTTCCTTCGAAAATTGGACTTGGTTTATCTTTTTTCCAAACAGCAGCTCCGGGTATTAATCCATAGTCATATTCATCCTCATTTTTACTATTATAATCATTAACATTCCATACAAAGAATATGGAGAATAAAACAAGAATTAAAACAGCAGAAATGGATCTAATCAGCGTTCTTATTTCAAATAATTTTTCGAGACCTAAAATTAAACCCCAAGAATAAAGTAGTGAATAAATTTGTATAAATAGCGACACAATCATTAAAAAACCGGTATATACTTTTTTAATTGGAAATGAGAACAAGTATTCATTTGTGGCAAGTTTAATAAAATCGAACAGTACAATTGATATTATAAGAGAAATTAGAGAAAGTATTTGGAGTATAAGAAGAAAATTAAGTCTCCCTTTTTCAATCTGTTTCTTTTTCAAACCTATGACTACAAATCCCGAGATAACTCCCACTGATATTAATATATTAAGGATATTTCCAATGTAATCAATTCTGTAATCCAATAAAGATAACCCGTTAATTTTATATTTAATAAACGTAACGAGTACAAATATCCCCAAATTGGTAATAATCGATGAAAGGATAATAGAGGGATATTGGATTTTAGTTTTCACTTTTAAGCTAATTTTTGTTTACCGGTTGAATTAAAATATTGGCAACATCTTTATCATTCGAGAAAAAAACAGTTGATTCAACATTAAAAATCTTTTTAATATTTTCCTCAGTTAACACATTTTTCTTATTGCCCTGGATGGAAATCCTTCCATTTATCATAAATGCAATTTTCTGCGAGAACAATCCAACTAGATTTAAATCGTGAGAAACGGATATGATTGTTAATCCCTGACTATTACTAAGCTTATTAAGTAATTCATAAATAGAAATTTGGTGTTCAATATCTAAGTGGGCATTAGGTTCATCAAGAAGAACTAATTTAGGGTTTTGTGCAATAGCTCTTGCAATAAATGCTCTCTGTGCTTCACCTCCGGAAATTTCATTTATTCCTTTTGATTTTAGGTCAGCAATACCCATAAGATCCAGAGCATTCATTACAATTCGTTTATCTTCAGCTGTTTCAAATCCCAATGTACCAAGGTAAGGAGTTCGTCCCATCATTACTATTTCATAAACAGAAAACGGAAAAATTGAATAATTATTCTGAGGAACATAAGCAATCAGTTTTGCATATTCTTTAAGGGGGATTTCTGAAATATCAATACCCGAATATTTAATACGTCCATTACTTGGGTTTATTAACCTTCCAATTAATTTGAGAAGAGTTGATTTGCCACAGCCATTCGGACCTAAAAGACTAACAAAATCACCTTGTTCAATTTTCCAACTATCAATTTCTAATTGGAAATTACTATCAGTTGCGGTGTTATAGTTATACTTTACATTATTTAGTTCGAGGAGAAACAATTCATTTCCCTTTTATTAAAGATATCTATAATTATCGGAACATAAAACTTACACTGGCATAAATAAAAAATAGTCTGGTAAGCAAAAAGAAGGCGCCAAAAGGCGCCTTCTTTTTATTGAAGTTTGAATACGATTGGAATAGAAACCTGGACTTTGACAGCTTTACCTCTTTGTTTGCCCGGTTTAAATTTTGTTTGCATAACTGCAGCAACAGCAGCTTCATCACATCCGGCTCCAATACCTTTAATTACTTCTGCTTTAACAACATCTCCGACTTCATTTACGAAAGCTTTAATAAATACTCTACCCTGAACACCTGCACGTTTTGCAATTTCCGGATAAACAATTTTCTTTTGAATAGCTTCTATACCACCAATGGGTTCAGGAGTTTCTTCCACAGCAACAAAAATTACTGCTTCGTCTTCCTCTTCTTTAACTTCCTGTTTTGGCGGTGGAGGTGGAGCCGAGATTTGCTCGTTAATATCAATTTCAGTACTTCCAATAGCTATATCTTCTAATACATCATCCGATGGAGCTTCTATTGGAATTGGAGGTTTTGGAGGCGGAGGCGGAGCACTTTCCTGTTTAGTCTTTACAACATCTTCAACATTAACCAATTCTTGCGGTCCGTCCAGTCTAACTTTCTGTTTTGCAAAATCGGGGAAAAACTTGAATGCAACGATTAATAATGCAAGAGAAGTAATTAAACTTAACTCGAAAACACGCTTGTATGCTCTTTTTAAGTCTGCTTTTGGGTTTTTCTTAAGTCCCACTTTATTCCTCCTATTTATCACCTAATGGCGATGCTAACTTAAAAAATGATGAGTGAAATGTCAATCAGTACGAAAAATTTTACATCGATCAATTTATTTATGTTCCAATTTAATGGTGTCAATTTTACTGCACTAAAGATTCATCTCTTTTTAAGAAATGACTTGCTAAAATGATCCCAGTAATTCCGCCAATAAAATCGAATAACCAATCGTAAAAATCGCAATATCTGCCCGGAATTATCAATTGGTGAATTTCATCAAACATAGCATATACTGTTATGATGATACATGAAACTGTTATCGAGTTTCTTCTGATCAATTCGGATTTATTCTGAAATACCGTATTTAATTTTACTAGAACGCCAAGAATAAAATAAGCAGCAAAATGTTCTAATTTATCCTGAGTATTAAAAAATTTTGGGATCTTTTCGATAGGGATCGAAGTCATTACAAACAGGAAGACCCAGTAAAGGATTAATGGAAGATGAACAAATCGAAAAGGATTTTTCTTTATTGAATTAAATAAAAGAGTCAATGATAAATTTGATAGCATTAGGAATATTTTCCATTAAATCTGATGCAGTATAACCGTATTCAGTTTTTTCTTCTAAAAGAAGGTCACCTGATAAACTATGGATATAAACTGAAGAGATAAGAGAATCTTCAACATCAGATGTTTGTGAAATGAATCCGGCAATTATTCCGGTAAGAACATCCCCAGAACCAAATTTTGCAAGTCCGGGATTACCGCTTGAATTAATAAATGCTTCTCCGTCAGGATTAAAAATAATTGAAGGTGCTCCTTTTAAAACCAGCCAGCAATTGAATTCTGAAGTAAAATTTCTGCTTAAATTCAGTAAATTTTTCTTTAACTCACTTAATTCTATTCCAAGCAAATTAGCAAACTCTTTATGATGCGGTGTTAATATTTTCCCCTTCAAATTAATTTT
This sequence comes from Ignavibacteriales bacterium, assembly GCA_020059785.1. GTDB lineage: Bacteria > Bacteroidota > Ignavibacteria > Ignavibacteriales > Melioribacteraceae > DSXH01. The sequence goes on from JAGVBL010000307.1 coordinate 10,020, forward strand.
TTTATACTCATTATTAGCTAATGCAAAAATTGCATCTGCATCAATTACAAATTTTTTGGTCTTATAATTACGGAGTATTTCAAGTACCGTTTCAATAGTTTCATTAGCCCTTCCTAAACCCGGACCAATTGCAATTACATCAGCCCAATTAATCTTATCTTCAATTTCCTTAAGATTATATGGCGAAATAAATCCCAAATTATTATCATCATAATCAACTACTATAGCAGAATCGATCTTTTGCTGTGCAAGCAATTTAATTGATTGAGGGGTTGCAAGAAAGCACGATCCGGCACCTGATTTCAATACAGAGTTAGTTGTGAAGAAAGATGCACCGGGCATTCCTGATGAACCGGCAATTACTAATACTTTACCGGCTGAATATTTATTTACGTCGAGATCCTTTGAAGGAATTCCAAAGTATGCATCCTCAGGTTCTATTAAATAATTTTGAACAGATAACTTTTTATAATATTCATCACCTATACCAATATAACCTTTTTCTATTACCCCGCAGTTAGTATAACCTTTTCCGTAGAAAAGACCTGTTTTATATTCCGATAAAGTAATTGTCAAATCAGAATTAAAAACAACATCACCTAATGAGTTTTCTAAATCCAAACCTGTCGGAAGATCGATAGAAACCCTAAAAGTATTTAGTTGATTTAATTTATTGACAATTTCCTTATATGGTTCTGCTAATTCTCCTCTCGAGCCGGTTCCGAGCATTGAATCAATAACAATTTCACAATCATCAAGAGCAGTAAGGTCTTTATTACTTTCATAAATAATTATTTTCGATTGAGGATAATCAATCAACAAATTTTTTAATATTCTAAAATTAGTAAGAGCATCTCCTTTTAATTCATCTTCACCACCAAGTGAAATAACTCTAACATTATATTCATTATTTAAAAAATGACGTGCAACGGCAAATCCATCTCCTCCATTATTTCCTTTACCGCAAACAATGCCTACATTATCTACTGAAGCTTTGATATTACGCAGAATTGAATTGAAAATACTTCTCGATGCATTTTCCATTAAAACAATACTAGGAATTGCGAGAGCATTAGTGGCGTAGGAATCCGCCTCACGGACCTGTTGAGCAGAATATAATGGTATCATGTTTAAAAAACTCTGTTGTTGGATGGTAAAATAATAAAGAAAAATACCAATTTAAATTAGAGATTAATAACAGAGTTAATAACGTTTAGAAGAAGATCCGGAAGAATTCCGAAAATAAGAACAAACGCACCAGAAATTATTACTGCTGATAAACTAAAAGATGAAATCTCAGGTTTGAATTCTTCAATTGAATCGCGGAAATAGATATAAACGACAACCCTTAAATAAAAATATACACTAATCATGCTGGAAATTACACCAACAATTGCAAGCCATGTTAAACCACCTTCAATTGCACCAACAAAGACATAGTACTTTCCAAAGAATCCTGCTAAAGGTGGAATACCCGCCAATGCAAACATGAAAAGCGACATAAAAGCAGCCAGGACGGGACTTTTAGTATGCAGCCCGGCAAATGAATCGATATCAATTCTAGTATCACCTTCACCTTCAATAATAGAGATTACGGTAAATGCACCGATATTCATAAATGCATACGCAGCGAGGTAAAAGATAATTCCTGAAATACTCTGGGTGTTAGCAGCAGCTAAACCAATTGCCATATAACCCGCATGCGATATGGATGAGTAAGCGAGCATTCTCTTTAAATTGTTTTGTGAAATTGCTACTATACTTCCAAACAACATTGATAACGCTGCTATAACAGAGAAATACGGTTTAAATACATTTGGTGCATTTAAAGTGAATGTTGCGGCTATTGAAATTATTAATACACTGAATGCTGCGGTTTTACCTGTTGTGGACATTAATCCCGTTACAGTTGTAGCTGAACCCTGATAAACATCAGGCACCCACATATGGAACGGGAATGCTGCTATTTTAAAACTAAAGCCGATGAGAAATAATACAAATCCGGTAACAAAAATTATGTTTGATGATAGTGAAGCAAAGTTGCTTGTTATGTACAATAGACTTGTGTTTCCTGCTGTTCCATAGATTAAAGCTATTCCATAGACAATGAATCCTGTTGCAAAAGAACCGAGTAAAAAGTATTTCAAAGAAGATTCGTTTGCAGATAATTTTTTTCGATTAAATCCAGCCAATACATAAAAACAAATTGACATCAACTCCAAACCAAGAAAGACCATAAGAATATCTTTAGAACCAGCCATTATCATCATACCCAATACGGACGATTGAACTATGATGTAATATTCGCCATAATATGTTCCATACTTTTTCAAATATCCAATAGAACTCATTACAATAAGCATTGCGCCTATATTGAAAATAAAATTAAAGATAGCCGGTTTTCCGCCTACTTCAATCATTCCTCCAAAAAGAATAGCATGGTTATTAATATTAACAATAGAATAGATAGAGATAGCAAGAAAAAGAAGAATAGATAACCATGGTAGAATCTGTTCGCTCTTTTTTGTTATCATTTCTATAACAACAGAAATAATAATACCTAACCCGATTAGAATGAATGGTGATAACTGGTAATATTCAAAATTTGATACTGGCATATTTACTCTATGAATAATAATGTATCTTCATTTATTTCCGAAATAGTAATTTTATGTTTTTCTTTAACCTGTAAAGCAATTTTTCTATGATTAGTGAAATCAAAAATATCCTTCCCCTTTTCAACGACAACTAATTTTATTTTTTCGAATCCTTTTACAACTTCTGAGAGAACTTTATAATCGTAGAAATAAATTTCTGTAAAATCATCATGTATTTTATAACTTGCCCCTGATTTTGTTGAACTAAAATCAGTAATAATATCATTCTCAATAACCGCTTTTAGTATATCAATCCTAACTGGAAGTAAGACTCTATTACCATAGTACATGCCGTGCAAATTATTTTTTAAGATATCATTCAAAGTTGACATATTACACCTTCCCGTAGTAAACAATAAAGTAAAGAATAATAAAAATTGGAAGAAGGATAGGAACAGAATATTTAATTAAGTATCCAAAAAAGCTGGGCATTTTTATACCTGATCTTTCGCTGATTGCCTTAACCATGAAATTAGGACCGTTTCCAATGTAAGTCATAGCACCAAAGAATACGGCAGCTATAGAGATAGCTTGCAAGTAAAAAGGATATAATTCAGAAAATTCGTGAACCTGTGTTTTTATATTAACATCGTATGCATATTTACCAAGCGAAGCACTAAGGAAATTAAGGAAAGTAGGAGCATTATCCAGAAATGCTGATAGAATTCCTGTAGCCCAATAAAATATTCCGGGAGTTAATTGCTGACCATATACTTTAGCCTCGTAAGCAATAAGTTGAAGAGCTGGAATCATAGAGGCGAAAATTCCTACGAATAAAAATGCAACTTCTCTTATCGGTTCAAAATTAAATTCGTTTGCTTCAAGAATTTTTTTGTCTGCAGTTTTGTATGAAAGTATAACTACTGAAAACATTATTATTTCTCTAATACCGAAAGGTAATGGGGAAAAATTAGGGACCCAGCTTAATATACCTGGATCAAGAAAAACTGAAATCAGAATAATTAATAAATAGAGAAGATTTTTAGTCCCTTTGAATTCTATTTTATTAGAAAAATTAACGCTTTCTTTTTCGCCTTCTTTGTTAAAAGAATCAACAATGTAAAATACTACCAGCAATACAATTAAAGTGGGAAACCATACATACCAAATGTGACCGAAGAACCAGAAGAAATCAATTCCTCTTAAGAAACCAAGGAACAAAGGCGGGTCTCCAATAGGTGTTAATGCACCGCCAATATTGCTGACTGAAAAAATAAAAAATATTATATGATAGGGTTTAATCCGGTCTTTATTGATTTTAATAAAAGGACGGATCAATAACATTGATGCACCTGTTGTACCAATTATATTAGCAATAACCGAACCGAATAGTAATATGATCACATTTAATAGAGGTGTAGCTTTACGATCGACTTTAATTAGAATTCCTCCTGTCGCAACAAATAAAGATGAAAGCAAAGCAATAAAAGAAATATATTCATGAGCAGTGTGAAGTAAACTGTGAGTATCGTTTAACCAGATCAGATAATATAATACTGTAATCGATCCCAGAAGTATTGAAACTTTAGGATAATTTCTTTCCCAGAAGTGATGATAGAATAATGGTCCGGTTGCAATCATTAATAAAAGAATAGCGAACGGTAATACCATAAAAGGATTAGGTAGAACATGTTCAGTTCCTTCAGCTCCGGATGCAAAAATCGAATTAGTATTGAATAAGAAAATCAATAGCAGAATAATTTTAGAAGTTATTTTTTTCATAGGCACTATTTTAATATATCGAATGTGAATGAACTAACATGTTGTAAAATTGATTTTGTAGATTCTTCGGTCATACCTAAAAAAGTGCTTGGATAAATTCCAATCCAAACTATAAAGATGAGTATAGGGATTAAAACAACAAATTCCCTTACATTCAAATCGGTTAAGTGTTCTTTCAATTCAGGGTTTTTTACTTCTCCAAAGACTACGCGTTGATACATCCATAATAAATAAACTGCAGCAAAAATTACTCCTGTAGCTGCAAACACAGTATACCACCAGCTATTTAATACCGAAGATTTGAATGTTCCAAGCAGAATTAAAAACTCACCGATGAATCCATTCAACCCGGGTAAACCAACCGAAGAAAGTGAAGCTATCATTAATGCAACAGCGTATAAAGGAACCAGTTTAGCAATACCGCCATAATAAGCTATATCTCTTCTGTGAGTTCGTTCATATATAATTCCAACCAAAAGGAAGAGTGCGCCGGTCGATAATCCGTGATTTACCATTTGAATTACTGCACCTTGCACTGCCTCAACAGTCATAGCAAAAGTTCCAAGCACAACAAATCCAAGATGAGAAACAGAAGAGTAGGCAACAAGCTTTTTAATATCTGTTTGAACCATTGATACAAGCGCACCATAGATAATTCCAATAATTGCAAGAACTGAAATAAGAGGAGCAAAATTAATTGCCGATTGCGGAAAGAGAGGCAGACAGTATCTCAAAATTCCGTAAGTACCCATCTTAAGTAATACACCGGCAAGAATAACAGAACCTGCAGTTGGAGCTTCTACGTGAGCATCCGGTAACCATGTGTGTAATGGAAACAAAGGAACTTTGATAGCAAAACTTAAGAAGAATGCACCGAACATCCATCCTTGAATTTGATGCGGGATTGTTGGACCTACCTTGTATAATTCTAATAAATTTGTAGTGAATTTTCCTGTAATTCCGGATGCATAAACAGCAAGCCAGATAATAGCAACAAGCATCAATAAACTGCCAACCATTGTATAAATAAAGAACTTGATAGATGCATAAATTCTTCTTTCACCGCCCCATATACCAATTATGAAATACATTGGAATGAGCATAACTTCCCAGAAAATATAGAACAGGAAAATATCGAGAGAGACGAAGACACCTAACATTCCGGCTTCTAAAAAGAGCATAGAGAAAGTAAACATCTTTACATTTTTTTCAATTGCATTCCAGGTTGATAATAGGGTTAGAGGTGTAAGAAATGTTGTTAATAGAACCAGTAGTAGCGAAATACCATCAACACCAACATTATAACTTACATTAAGACTGCTAATCCATAAGACCTGGTGCAGAAACTGGAATTGAGGTTTTGATGAGTCGAAACCAAAATAAATAATTAATGAAATTACAAATGCTATTAAGGAAACAAATAATCCGAACCATCTAATAAATTTTGTCTGATTCTTTCCAAAAAATAGAACGGCAACACTTCCAATAATTGGTGTGAAAAGAAGATATGTTAAAAGTAAATTCTGTTCCATATAATGTTTTTATTCCTTAGTGCCCTATTATACCGACTTCAATTTGCATTTCATTTAGAAAAACAAAACTTATAGACTTAATATTACCCACAAAAGTACAAGCGCAATTCCAAGCATCATAATTATTGCATAGAATTGTGTTATTCCATTCTGAATTTTTCTAATAAATCCCGAACTGGCGTAAACAACTTTTGCTATACCATTAACAGCACCATCAATAATTATATTATCGGTAAACTTCCACAATACTTTTTCAGAACCTTTTTGAATGGGTTGAATAACAGCCGCTTCATAAATTTCATCAACAAAATACTTGTTGAGTAGAATGTTGTAAATTTTCTTAAACCTTGCAGAAATTTTTTCAGCAATATCGGGCTGCTGAGTATAAATTTTTATTGCAAAGTAAATTGCACTTAATGCAAGAGCAACCGAAAGAACCATTAATAAGATTTCTTCAAAATGTGAATGAGAGCCGAAGCTATTAAGTTTAGCTATAGCAGGAGCATAAACCGGTTCTAACCAGTTATGAAATAAGTTTCCGTGTTCACCGGAAAATACTTCTGGAATTCCAATATATCCGCCAATAACCGAGAAGAATGCTAATATCATCAATGGGACTGTCATGACTGCCGGAGATTCATGCGGGTGAACATGATGATGATCGAAGCGCTCTTTACCATAAAATGTAAGCGATAACAAACGGAACATGTAAAATGCCGTCATCATGGCTGTAATCACCCCGATCAACCAGAATAGTATTCCACCATTGGCATAAGAATACCAGAGTATTTCATCTTTGCTGAAGAAACCAGATAAACCGGGAATTCCAGCAATAGCTAATGTTGCAATAAAAAAAGTAGCATACGTCTTAGGCATATATTTTTTCAAACCGCCATAACGCTGAATGTTCTGTTCTTCGTGCATTCCATGAATTACAGAACCGGCGCCAAGAAAGAGAAGTGCTTTAAAGAAAGCATGAGTCATAACATGAAAAATTGATGCACTGAATGCACCAACACCGGCAGCTAAAAACATATAACCTAACTGGCTTACCGTAGAATAAGCTAAAACTTTTTTAATATCGTTCTGAACTAATCCTATTGTTGCAGCCATTAATGCAGTAAGCAGACCAATTACAGCAACAACCATCATAACAGTTGGAGCCGAAGCAAAAATTATTGAAGTGCGGGAAACCATATATACACCGGCAGTAACCATTGTTGCGGCATGTATTAGTGCGGATACCGGGGTTGGACCAGCCATTGCATCCGGCAGCCAAACAAATAATGGGATCTGTGCCGATTTACCGGTTGCACCAATAAATAAAAATATTGCAATCAAACCGAAAGTAGCTTCCGAAACCGGGAATGAAGCAGCTTTATTGAACACTTCAGTAAAATTGAGTGAGTCAAATGTGTAGTATATTAAGAACATACCAAGGAGAAATCCGAAATCGCCGATACGGTTAACTACAAATGCTTTCTTTGCCGCTTCGGGAACTGTTCCCTTTTCAAATTTTCTATCGTACCAGAATCCAATTAAAAGGTAAGAACAAAGCCCAACACCTTCCCACCCTAAAAATAAAACAACAAAATTATCGCCAAGTACTAAATTCATCATTGCAAAGATGAAAAGGTTTAGATAAGCAAAGAATCTCCAGAAACCTTTATCACCATGCATATAACCAATTGAATAAACGTGAATTAAAAATCCTACACCGGTAACAATCAAAGACATAGTTAATGATAGTTGATCTACAAGGTAGGCGAATTTTATATTCAGCCCGGCGACATTTAACCATGTGAATAATTCAATTGTGTTACTTCTATTTTCAACCGGCAAACTAAGTGTTTCAAAAAAAGCAAGCAGTGTAACAAGGAAAGCGATACCAATTGTAGAACTTCCAATAATGCCGATAACTTTTTCGTTTTTAATTTTGGATCCGAAGAGACCGTTAAATAAAAATCCTAATAACGGCAAAAGAACAGTTAGATAGATTAAATTTATCATCCGGTTATTACCACCTGAAGATGTTTATTTCATCAATGTTAACAGTTAATTTATTTCTGAATACAGCAATAATAATAGCCAGCCCAACAGCCGCTTCTGCTGCTGCAACAGTCATTACAAAAAATACAAATATCTGACCAATTGGATTTCCTAAATAAGATGAAAAAGCAACGAGAGATAAATTTGCAGAATTCAACATCAATTCTATACACATAAAAACCACTATTGCATTACGGCGGATAAGTACACCCGTTACACCAACAACAAACATAAATGCGCTCAAAATTAAATAGTATTCAATTGGTATAGAAGACATAATTATTAAAACCTCTTAAAATAAAATTGGTTATTCAAATTTTTTCTTTGCTAAAACCATTGCACCGATAGTTGCTGCAAGTAATAAAAATCCGGCAACTTCAAATGGAAGAATGTAATTTGTGTATAGTTCCCTTCCAATAGATTGAATAGTTCCTGTTTCAATACTCTTTAGCTGATCCGGTGTAAGATTACCCGATGGTTTACCGACAAGTATTAAGTAAGCAACTTGAATAAAAACAAAAACAGTTATAAACAGAGCAAACATTTTAATTGGTTTTTTATCAAGGAAGACTTTCGGTTCACTCTCTGTTCTAAGAAGCATAAGAACAAAAAGGAAAAGAACCATTATTGCACCGGCATAAACAATAATCTGAACGACTGAAATAAACTGAGCATTTAATAAAAGATAAAGTCCGGCTAAAGCAAAAAAGTTGAGTACAAGAAAAACGGCACTTATTACTGCGTTGGGTCTTGTAATCATCATTACAGATGATACAGCCGCTATGAGAGCAAGAGTTATGAAAAGAATAATTTCTGCATTCATTTATGGAGTATTCCTATAAATCATTCGTGGAAATGGAATTGCTTCGCGCAAGTGTTCTAATCCGCAAATCCAGCTAACAGTTCTCTCAAGGCCAAGTCCGAATCCTGAATGTGGAACAGTACCAAATCTTCTTAGATCGAGATACCATTCAAAAAACTGCTGGGGTAAATTATGTTCTTTTATTCTTTCTAATAACAGATCAAGATTGTCTTCGCGCTGACTGCCGCCGATAATTTCTCCGTATCCTTCGGGTGCAATAACATCTACTGCCAAAGCAACTTTGGGATTTTCGGGATCGCGTTTCATATAAAAAGCTTTTACTTCTGATGGATAACGGTGAATCATAACCGGCCGGTCGAAATCCTCGCCTATTAATGTTTCGTCAGTTCCACCTAGATCATTTCCCCACTTAAAATCGACTCCCTTCCTCCTCAAAATATCAACTGCCTCATCGTATGAAATACGCGGGAAAGGTCTAACAACTTTTTCCAATTTGGAAATATCGCGTTCAAGTTCCTTTAATTCTTCTGCTCTATCCTTTAATACTGTTTGAACAATATATTCAATAAATTCTTCTGCAAGGTCCATATCATCATTAAGATCGTAGAAAGCCATTTCAGGTTCAACCATCCAGAACTCTGTTAAATGTCTTCTTGTTTTGGATTTCTCTGCTCGGAAAGTTGGTCCGAATGTATAAACTTTACCAAGAGCCATAGCACCGCTTTCTGCATAAAGTTGCCCGCTCTGTGTTAGGTAAGCTTTACCGAGATCGAAATATTCCATTTCGAATAATGTTGAAGTACCTTCGCATGCATTAGGTGTAATAATCGGCGGATCAAAAAGTGTGAATCCTCTTTCGTCAAAAAAATCGCGGATAGCTTTTACAATTCTATGCCGGATTTTTAGTATGGCAACTTGCTTTTTTGAACGGACCCATAAATGGCGGTTATCAATAAGGAATTCAATACCATGTTCCTTTGGTGTAATAGGATATTCGTGAGCTAATCCAATCATTTTAAAATCGACAACATCAAGCTCATATCCGCCAACAGCGCGTTTTTCTTCCCTTACTTTTCCTTTAACTTCAAAGCTGGATTCCTGGGTAATTTTTTCTGCAGAATCGAAAATTTCTTCTGAAACATTCCCTTTGAAAACGACGCACTGCACATACCCGGTTCCATCGCGCATAATTAAAAATTTTAATTTACCGCTCGATCTCTTATTGTAAAGCCAACCCCTAAGGGTAACTTCTTTACCAACATGTTTTGAAAGGTCTTTGATATAAACTGTAGGTCTCATTATCTGAATTTTTTGTGAAAAATGATTGGCAAATATAGTCATCAGTCTGTTATAAGTGCAAAAGACTGATAATTTTTCAAATAAATACTTTTAACGATCTTCCGAATATTTCTTCAAACAATCCCTTTCTCCTTTCCAAACTCCATAACTCAATTTCAGGATTACTATTTTTTCTTATCCCAAGGTATAATTCAACAGAACTTCTCTTCACTCTGCACTCTACACTCTGCACTATCCTTTTGTGTGTTCTATCGAGTGAATCAGCAACTCTTAAAATTGCTGAGAGCTTTTTAACTATTAACTGGTTTCTTTCCGGTAATTCAATAAATTCATCATGATTTTTTTTAGGATGACTTTTGCGATGATAGCGCGACGTATGAGCAATTATACCAATCTCATTATCATTAAAACCGAGCAGCTCACTGTTACGAATAATGTAATAACTATGGTAGTGATGATTTGTATGCGCTATATGATAACCAATATCATGCAGAATTGAAGCAGCTTCCAGATATTCTCTGCATTCATCGCCAAGTTGATGTAAGTTTTTCAAATCATCAAAAATCTTAAGAGCAAAACCGGTTATATACTTACAATGTTCTCTGTCGTAATTGCAAGATTCCGAAAGGTGCTTAATACTTTCTTTCCGTATATCAATCAAATTAGGTTTTGTTGAACCGTTAATGTGTTCTTTCTGAAGCGTATCAATTACAATACCTTCTCTTAAAGCATAACCCGAAATAGTCATCTTTTCTAAACCGAACAAATCAAATATTGTAGATAAAATTATTATACCGGCTGGAACAATATCGGCTCTCTTTTCATCAAGTCCCGGAATTTTTTTCCTTTTATCAATAGTCTTTCTTTTAAGAATTTCTTTCTCAATTACCTTTAATTCACTTTTAGAAAATTCAAAATTATTCAGAATAGTTTGAGAGGAATTTGAACCGCCATTTCTCATTGCCTGGATCATTAACCCCGCTGCCATTATAGTTCCGGAAGAACCCGCACAGACATTAAACCCTTCTTTCTTCATTAATTCCGAAGCATGAAAAATTTCTCCTTCAACCCACTTACGGCATTCCATTATTCTTGCATTGGTTATTTCAAAATCCGGAAAGAATTTATGTGCAAGTCTAACAGCACCTATTTTTAAACTTACTGTCTGAAGCATCTTTCCTTTACTGCCAACAACAAATTCAGTACTTCCGCCTCCAATATCAAAAACAAGTGCTTTTTTGTTGTAGATCGGAACAGCTTTCAAAATTCCGAGATAAATCAAACGTGCTTCTTCATATCCGCTTATCACTTCTATTTCAATACCCGTTTGATTATAAACCTGATCAATAAAATCATTTTTATTATGGGATTCTCTTACAGCGCTTGTTGCAACTGCTCTTATAGTAGCATTATGTGAATCGGCAATTACTTTGAATCTCTTTAAACAAGCAATTGCACGGACTGCCGCTTCAGGTTTAATGAATTTAATATCACCTGTACTTCCCTGGCTAAGGCGAATTACCTCCTTTTCTCTATCGATGATTTCAAAGTTCCCGTCTTCTTTAATTTTTACCACAATTAGATGAAAAGAATTTGTACCGATATCAATTGCTGCAAGATTATTGGAGTTGAGTTTCATGTCACCTTCTTTTCGAGGAGTAGTTTAGCAAGGTTAATTACATCATCTACAGTAATATCACACATTAATTCGGATTTGCGGATAAACATTTTATTTGAACCAACCGGAGCCCAATTAAAAGGGTTTGTAGGACCGAAAAGAGAAATTAACGGAGTTGCTGTTGCACCGGCTACGTGCATAACACCTGTATCATTTGAAATAAATAAATTGCTGCCAGATATTAAAGCCGCTAATTGCGAAACCGTCTTATTCAAAAAATATCCTTTAACAGGGAATTCTTTTTTTATTATATCAATTATTTCTTTATCTGCACGGCTGCCGGTAAAGTATATCTCTGCATTAAATTCTATTTCCAATCTTTTAACTAATTCAATAAAATTAAAAACCGACCATCTATTTTGCGGTTTGCCGGCACCGGCATGAATCCCTATTATAATTTTTCCATCTTCATTATTTTTTTGTAAAAATTCTTTTGCAAAAAGATTATCCCTGTCATCATAATTTATCTGGGATGATAAATTTTTTGTTGTAATGCCGAATGGGCGGACAATATCCAATATGAATTCGGATACATGAGAATCGGGATTCTTTTTCCAGTTAAGATCGAATCTATAATTGAATACATAATTCATTTCGTTGAATCTGCCATCAAGTGAATTTGGACCAATTTTGATTTTAGCTTTTGAAAATCCAGCCAGAAGACAACTTGTTGTTGAGATTGCAACAGTAACGGGTACAATTGCCAGGTCATAATTTCTTCTTATAATTTTATAAAGCGAGTAAATATAAAATAGATTGAAAAAATATTTTTTATTGAAAACGAACAGTTCATCTATAAGTATATTTTTCTTTAGTGCAAAATAATTTTCGACACTTGCAATAAGTGTAATTTTGCAATCAGGAAAATTTTCTTTTATTGCCCGGAATAATGGAACCGTTGCAAGCATATCGCCAAATTGATTATGCTGACGTACAATAAGAATTTTATTCGGCCGATCAATTTTACATTGACTAAGTTCTTCAACAGATAATAATTTCTTAAGGAAGGATGTTAAACGCGACTTAATTTTGTTTTGAGATGACATCAGGATTTATTTTTTGAATTATCCGTTCCAGTATTAGTTATATCTTCATATTCGGCATCAATAACATCTTCTTTCCTTATATTATACTTCGATTTATACGGTTTGAAAGTACTCTTCTTTTTTTCGGCTGTTTTACCTGACGTAAGTAAACTCATAAAATTTTTTACCATTCTAATTATTAAGTAAAATAGAAGTCCCCATAATATTATTCTTAAAAACGCCATTCTAAACTTTTACCTCCGGATTAAAGTATTCAATAAATCCTCTATCTTCCCTGAAAATTTGCATATATAATTCTTCAAAATCTTCTTCACGATTAACAAAATCGATATCTGTTGTATTCACAATAAGCAGCGGTGTGTTGCTGTATTTGAAAAAAAAGTTATTATAAGATTCCGATAACTCTGTTAGATACCCGCGTGTTAAATTCTTTTCAATTTTTCTACCGCGTGTTTTAACATTAGCAACAAGTCTATCCAAACTCGATTGAAGAAAAATAACCAGGTCGGGTTGGGGAATATCCCTTTCGAGTAACGGGAAAATGCTTTCGTATAATTTAATTTCTTCACCGCTTAAATTCAGGTAAGCAAATATTTTGTCTTTTTCGAAAATGTAATCCGAAACAATATATTTTGAGAAGAGTTCCTGTTGATTGAGTTGCTGCTGCTGTTTATAACGGTTGATTAGGAAAAACATCTGCGTCTGAAAT
>JAGVBL010000295.1 GCA_020059785.1 Ignavibacteriales bacterium
CACTTATTTCAAATGATAATAGAATGGTTAATCACTTTCACATTCCTTTACAGAGCGGTTGTGATAAAATTCTGAGACTGATGCAGAGAAGATACAATACTGATGATTACCGGGAATTGATTTTTAGTCTTACAGAAAAAATTGAAGATGTAGGAATTGGTGTTGATGTTATAGTTGGTTTCCCCTGTGAAACTGAAGAGGACTTTTTGGAGACTTATAATTTCCTCAAAGAATTACCGATTTCTTATCTTCATGTATTCACTTATTCAGAAAGACCTAACACAAAAGCTTTTAATATGGATAATCAGGTAGATATTGTTGAACGTAAAAGAAGAAACAATATGTTAAGAATATTAAGTGAAAAAAAGCGCAATGAGTTTTACCGCAAAATGATTGGTAAAGAATTAACAGTTTTATTTGAGCATGAAAATATGGATGGATTTATGAAAGGATTTTCCTCAAATTACGTCCGCGTAAAAATCCCTTTTAATAATGATTACGTAAATAACTTTGTTAGAGTAAAAATTACGGAGGTTGATGAGAACATTTGTACGGGTGAAGTAATTGAAAATGTTTCTCTAATTAAAACGTGAGTATAGAAATGAAAAGAATCCTTTTGATTATTCTTATTGTCTCATCAATCGTAAAACCCCAGCAATCAGAATCACTTCTTTCTTTAAAAAGTAAACTGCAGTTCAACAACAGTCCGGAATCCAGCATCAAGTATCAATCATTCAACAATGAACAAAATTCTTTTAATAAGAAGAATCCCGGACTGGCAATTTTATACTCGCTTCTATTACCGGGAATGGGTGAATTGTATGCAGATCGATTTGACTCGGGAAAATATTATACTATTGCAGACGGTCTTTTATGGGGAACGCTTGTCGGTTTTAATATTTATGGAAATTGGAAAGAAAAAAATTACAGATCATTTGCTGAAACAAATGCAGGTGTAAAATTAGAAGGTAAAGAAAGCGACTTTTTTGCAAACTTAGGTTCTTATTTATCGGTTGAGGATTATAATAAAGAAATGGAATTGAACAGGAAATTCGGTAAGGTTTATGACCCGGAAGTTTATTACTGGAATTGGAAGAGCAGCGATTTAAGAAGGGAATATAGAGAAATGTGGTCATCAAGCGAAAATGCCTACAATAATATGAGATTTGTAGCCGGGGCATTGATACTCAACAGACTTGTAAGTGCCATCAATGCAGTTCGTTTAGTGTCTGCCTACAATAAAAATTTGGAAGAGAAAATTACTTGGAATTTATTTTTCTCAATTGAAAATCAACCTGCATTGCCCAAAGCTTTTCAAATTAATTTTGTTTCAAGATTATAAAAAAGCCGTCCCAAAAAACTTTGGGACGACTTCTTTTCTTTCATTCAGTATGCATCACTGGAAAGAATTTCTATTAATAATTATCACCCGGATCATTAGCATTTCTTGCCGGTTGCTGGGAAGGAGGCGGAATATTTGGATTGGTTGTTCTTTCTCCATCACCATATAATAAACGTCTTGGAATTTGGCCACCTGTGTAAGGTGTTAATGCTTGACGGTTTGTTCTCTTCCAATCGTTATAAGCCTCAATATTCATGAATAATGCAATATACTTTTCTTCCATTATTGCGTTGATAAGAGCAGTACCGGTAAGACCGGTTGCTGTTCCTAAAGAATTTGCTGCAAGACCCCAACGACCTTCTTCAGCTCTTCTGGCAGCATTTAATTTAGCTAATGCTGTTGTTTGGTCGCCAGTCTTATATGCGCATTCTGCCCAAATAAGATTGGCTTCTGTAAATGACATAATGTCAAAAGATAAATTAGGTGCACGCATTGCTGCACTTAGATTTGAAGCATCGGTAATTGTTTGACCAGGTGCTGCACCAACAAATTGTCCGGCAAAGGAACCTGTACCAGCCTGGAAATATACCTGCAGTCTTGGGTCGTTGCGCGTCTTCAGTAAATCTACAAGATATTTTCCGGCTCTAAAATAAGAATCCCTTTGTCTCCAGAATTGGTAAATTCCGTTTGACTCAGATTCATTTGTCGTATGCTTGGTTTTGAAATTATTTGCATTAGCTGAAATACCTTTTTGAATTGCTGCAAGTGCTAATGCGTAATTACCGGAATTAACTTCAGCCCAATGTAATAAGTAACGTGCTTTTAATGTATATGCAGCTTCGAGCCATTTTGCTTTGTTTGCTGCATAGACATGATCATTCGGAGGTGTATAACCACCACCGGCAGTTAAATCAGTAATTGCTTTATCTAAAACCGATTGAACTGCCGTATAGATATCTGCTTGTCGATCGAGGTTTGGAGTAGCTTTTTCACCAACTGCTTCTGAATAAGGTAAATTGCCCCATAAACTTGCAGACATTCCTACAACAAAAGCTTCCCACACTCTTGCAATTCCTGCATAAGTTTTCCAACCTTTTGCATCTGCCTCTGCAATAATTCTTCTTATATCTATCAAACCACCGCCGGTGTAAATTCCATTCATTTCACCAGTCCACTCATTCTCTGTATAAACGTAAGTTCCTAAAGCAACGGCTTGACGGTCGACACCGCCTAATTGTTGCATCCATACACCAGTCGTTCGGGATAGATGCCCCTCATATCTGAAGAATTGCCGAACCTGAATTGAGTTAAACAATAGATCGGATGAAACAGTAGTTGCTCTGTTCGGGTCATCCTGAATATCAGGGTCGTTTAGAAAGTCGCTGCAACTTATAAATAGTGAACTAAAAAGAAGAGCAACGACCAAAATTAAATTTTTTGTTTTAATATATTTTTTCATTTTGGCCTCCTAATAATTAAATCGCAGCGATAAAATTATAGATCGGGTTTGCGGATTATTGAAATAATCTAATCCACGTAAATTTGTTCCACCCGTTAAATTAGTTTCAGGATCAATACCTTTGTATTTTGTCCACGTGTGAAGATTTCTTGCAGTTAATCGAATATCGATTGAACCGATTCCAGTCCATGATTTTATGTAATCGTTTCTCAATGTATAAGCAACTGCAATTTCTCTTAGCTTAACAAAACTTCCATC
>JAGVBL010000007.1 GCA_020059785.1 Ignavibacteriales bacterium
CCTGCCTAACATATCGTATACTTTTACTGTTACGAAATTATCGCCCGGCAATGAGAAGGTTATCTTTGTCGTTGGGTTGAACGGATTCGGATAATTCTGCATCAATGCAAAATCATTAGGAATTACTTCATTGTCGCCAACACTGGTGGCACCATCTGTTCTAAATGACTGAACATTTGAAAACATTGATTGTGAACCGGCAGTATTCTTCGATGATACTCTCCAATAATATGTTGAGTTTGGATCCAATCCATCTACTTGTATTACTTTTTCATTCAATGTCTTTTTGACAGCGTCACTAAAGTCTGCAGATTTCGAATATTCCAAATCATACTTTAATTGTGTTTCAGGTTGTGCTGGTAAAGACCATGTTAAAACTGCAGATGTAGCATTAATCGGCTGTCCCTGAATTGGGCTTACAAGTTCTGGTACAATCGCTGAAGCTCCGGCGGCGGTTATGAAACTAACTATATATGACCATGATGATTCAACATTAGATCCATTCTTTGCAATTACCTGCCAGTAATATGTTACTCCGGGCAATAAGGATAAACCGGGTGCGGTAAATGTCATTGAATTGAATGCTGCTGATGTTGTATTCAACCATGTTGTTGTTTGAACTGCTGTTGGGTGATTTAACATTCCGTTAGCATCTGTACTGTAATATGGTGATATTCTTAACTTATATGTTAGTGCCGGAGGTGTAACAGCATACCATGTAAATGTTGGATTTAATGTTGTTACGGATACTGAATTCGGCTGCAATGGATTTGGCATTGCAACAGAAGTAGCCAATGGTGCAGGAATAACAAAACTTACTACATCAGACCAGACTCCTTCAACGAGTGTGGCAGTAAGTCTTGATTTAACTCTCCAGTAATATGTGCCGGGAGCTAAAGAACTTGGTAATTTGAAGAATGGTTCTTCAGTAAACCAACCTGAGTTTCCTAAAGGTGTGATAAAATCATTTGCATCATCCCATTCAACATAAAAATCTAAGTCTGTTGTAAATGTACCTGTGTACCAGTATAAAGTTGGCGGATTAAGATATGAATCGTTGCCACCAATCGGCCATGATGGAACTGGTTTTGGGGCAACAGTTAGGTTTGTACTGTAAATTTCGAATTCTTCTACTAATGACCATGGGCCGTAAACAGCACCATCATAGCATCTAACCTGCCAGTAAACCGGAACACCGGTGGTTAAAGCGGTCGGGAAAGTTTTAATAATATTTGTTGTTAATGTAAGATTTGTAGCTGCAACGTCAAGCATTCCATCAAAATCAGTGGATGGATCATATGACCATCTGATTTGAAATTGACCGGTAAATAATGTTCCAAGATACCAGCTTACTGTCGGTGGATTTCCATATGTAGTTTCACCACCAACCGGATATGCAAGTGCAGGTGTTGGAAGTCCATCGGTTGTAAATGTTATTACAGCTGAATAGCAATATACTATTGTTCCGGCAGGATTATTCTTAGCACGAATCAAAACATCATATTGAGTTCCGGCAGATAACCCGGTTAAATTGTATGAATAAATATTCTGTTGATTGGAAATTTGCGGTGCAACAGGCCATGGATCAATACTTTTTCTATAGAAAATATCATATCTAACTGTGTTCAATGGCGTAGGGAAAATCTGCAGCGTTAAGTAAGCTGATGTAACCATAGGAACAGCAGATACTGAGAATGATGTTACAGACCATGTTTTGAATTGTCTTATTTCTGAATAGACATTGAAATCATTTTCCTTAATTCTCCAATAGTAAACCTGATTATAATCAAGGTACTCAAATGTATCTAATGTGTAAGTCGTTCCAACTATTCCAGGAAATACTATTGCACCTGCCATATTGGGGTCAGTTGAAATTTCAAGATCATAATCTGTTGCCAAAATATCATCCCATTCAAAGGTTGTAAGTACTGATACCTGAAGAGCGTATTGAGCTGGTGCTACTAACGTTGGAACAAGCTCTTCAGTTGTAAATGTTCTGGTTGCTGATGTTGTTTCTTCACCTGCATTTGGAGGTCCTGCAGTAACTACCGCTCTTACCTGCCAGATATAAGGAGTGTCATAAAGTAATGGACCAATTGACTGCGGAGATGTTAGAAATGGACCATCTGTTTGCTTATCCAATATTAACTCTCCGTCATCATCATAATCTATATAATATTCAACATTAGTAGTACTTGCTGCTAAAGACCATGATAAAGAAGGATTAATAGACTGATTAATTGCTGCATTAGCCGGCCCAGTCAGAGAAGGTGTTGCAAGTACCGTAGTAAATGTGCGTACTGCAGATGTTGTCGTTTCAGCATTATTGGGAACTGCACCATTGACTACTGCACGGACCCGCCAGGAATAGGTAGTATTATAAGGTAATGGACCAATTGCCTGTGGTGAAACAGCAAGGTTAACTGTTGTTTCATCTCCGTCAAATGTTCCATCTAATACATAATCAAGATAGAACTCAACATTGGCAGTACTGGCAGCTAATGTCCATGTAAGATTTGGATTAATTGATTGACCTGTTGCTGCATTCGCTGGAGCGGTTAGTGCGGGTGTTGCTAGTTGAACTGTGAATGAATAATTGCTCCAACTACCTGGATTCGCTGCATCTTGAACCCTCCAATAATATGTTCTATTATATTGAAGTGTAGCGCCAGGAACTGCTAATGAAGTACCGGCACCGCCATAGGATGAAGCAACAAGAGCTGTATATGTATTATTGCTATGGAGTTCTGCATCATATGTACCGCCGCCAAATGCAGTCCATGTTAATGACGCTAATCCTACCGAAACGCCAGTTGCTGCATCAGCCGGTGTGACCGGAAGTTGCGCAAAAGTTATCAGTGGGAATAACAAAATGAATAGAATTAGTTTTTTCATATATACCCTCTTAAAGAAGTTTTATAAATATTAATTAAATTCGGCTGTATTACTTATTCGGCTGAATCTATTTTTTTTCTCGGCTGGCGGCTGGTATTTTTTTAAAAAAAATTAAGAAAAAGAATAAATTCTTTTTTTATTTTCTTTCGTTTTAATTCTTGTTAAAAACTTTCAATTCTTCTTTCTAATTATTTAAGATGTTTGTGTTAAAATAGACTTAGAGTCTAATAATATTTTTTTTCACATGGGATAATATATCCTTTTTAAAATTAAAATCAAGGATAAAATGTCTTTATTAAGATATCCACATCAGGTTATTTTATAGACTATCATTGAATTTCGAATGTTTTCGAAATAATTGAGAAGGTATTATCTAAAGGCGATTGAAAAGATTTAAATGCTTTTTTCTTTTTTTACGAACTTTTTTTCTTTAATAAACTTATCTCCATTTGCCACAAATTATTTTGAGAATTATACAATTTACAGTTTCAATAGTATAGAAATATTTCGCTTCTCACAGATTGATAAAATGAATCTTTATTATTTTAAAAAAGAAAGGTCACCCCGATAAATCGAAGTGACCTTTTCTTGTACTAATATATTTGCAACCTTCAGGATCTATTACAATCCTGAAGGTTAATTGAACTAGCTATGCAAAATATGCTTGATGACAGGCGTACAGGGCTAAACCTATTACTGCTATCATCACAAAGATGAATATTGTTGCACCAATTTTTCCCATTTTATTTTCCTCTTAAATTTTTCTTCATAATTAATTGTTTACTTCCTTCTTGTAATTAATTATTACTTTAAGA
>JAGVBL010000122.1 GCA_020059785.1 Ignavibacteriales bacterium
TAAAGTAGTTCTGTAAAATAAAATATTAATAATTATTGGCAGTTGTTTTTTAAGTGGCATTCTTGTTCTGGGGCGCCGCTTATCGGCAACGTCGTTATACCAACAAATATTTGTTAGAGATATGATTAAAGAAAATGGTAAAGAATATAAACTCTGTTTGTTGGATACTTGTATTATAAGTAAAATAGTGGCAAGTAATAATTCAGAAAGGCAAAAATTTTTCGAAATTATACTTAATAGTAATGCGCCATCTCATCCTTGCGTTGCAATATGGACTATTTTCGAATTGCGATCAAAACAAATACTATATGAAAAATTCATTGAATTCTTTTCCGTAATACCACTTTTTATTCTGAAAACTTCAGATCACGTTTTACAAGATGAATTTGAGAATTACCCATTTTATAAAAATATTGATCCGATATTGTTTGCCTTTTCATTTCTCAAACCGGAAAAAGATAGTTTGAAAAATGTATTAACAAAATTGTTTTCTCTTCCAGAGATTATACAAGCTGAAAAGGATTGGAAAAATAAATTAAAACAAGACTCGTTAAATTCTATTCTGAGTTTGAAAAGTAATTTTGTTTCTTCTAATAAACATTTCAATGCTTCTGATGCCAAGAAGTTTTACAATGATGCTTTTCTACAGTATATAACCTCGCAAAATCCACAATGGGTTATATCCCGAATTAAGAAAGGCGAAGCAATTGATTGTGATGCATTCCCATCAGTAAAATCTGCACTTTATACTGTTTTTTATCGGTTTTATGTTGCTGATCGACAACCAGAGATTCAAGATGTTTTTGATATTCTAATTTATAATTCAGTTCCATATGTGGATATAGTTATTTCAGAAAATTTTCAAGCAGATATTCTTGGAAAACTTAAAAAAAGTGATAAACAATTTTCTCATTTAGAAATCTTTACTGTAAAAGATCTTTCATAGTGTTGGTATAACCAGTTCTTCAAGCCGCCCGCTTTAAACATTGCGGCAATTGTATGGTTATTAAGGTGTGTTGCAAAAGAAAGTTGCTCTTTGAGTGTATTTAAGTAAACAAAGTAATTAATAAATTATTGGCGTTTGTTTTCAAAGAAGCATTGCTGTTCTGGGCGGCGGCTTAAAAACAACATCGTTATGTAACCAATAGAATATGAAATGTATTATTTGTAATAAAGAAAGATCTGCAAGTGATGAACATATTATTCCTGAGAATATTGGGGGCACTATTGTCATTCAAAATGTTTGCAAAACATGTAATGATATATTTGGTCATGATGTTGATTGTTTGTTGATTAAAAATAGAAATATCTATGATGCGTATAAAAAAATACAAGAAAAATCTGATCTCAATCTTAAATTTGAGTTTAAAGATGCATTTTGTCACCTTGAGAATGAGACAAGAATCAATGCCTCTCTAAGGAGTGATGAAAATAAAACTTTAACTACAAATTCAAAAAAGGATTTATTCTTTCTTGATAAAGAGGACACCAAATTTATTCAAAAATATATCGAGTCTATTTGCAAAAAGGAAAACATCTCTGATGTTATTAAGAATAACTCAATTAATAATTACTTGGATTGGCATAATAACCCCAGTTCTCAAAATATTTATGTAGATGAATATTTTGGTTTTACTATGGAAAAGAGAGAGGATGATGTCAAGTATAATAATATAATGTCGGGAGACACTCCGATGCGATTTATTGCAAAGGCATGCGTTGAGTTTTCATATTTGTTTGGAATCCAAAATAGAATTGGTAACCTAGATCAACTAAAAAATCATGCATTGAATGGTATTAAAAGCGCTGATCTAAAATATCATCAAGAAATAAATGAAAATATTGAGCCTATTCCTTTTCATGTAATCATTTTTGAAAACACACAGTTTATTATTGGTCTCTTTGCTCAAGTTTACTATAGTGTAGATATTAATTGGATTGGTGAAGTATCACAGTTAAGATTTGCAAATAATCTAATTACGAAAGAATTAGTCTATTGTATAGAAAATTCCGGTAGGTTAAAATCAACTGATAAAGTATTTGTAATATGAAGGTTACATAACCAGCTTTTCCACCCGACCGCTTTTTTCAATGCGGCATTTTTCAAATTATCGGGTTTGGTTAAAAAGGTAAGCATTGCAAGTAACGTTGTTCTATAAATAAAATTGTTAAAAATTATTGGCAGTAGTTTTTCATCACGTCATTGCTGTTCGGGGCGGACGGGTGAAAAGCCACGCCGTTATGTGCTAAGGTAAATAATATGTTTTTTGATTCGGATAATAGAATAGCGAAAAAGATTGCGACTGAAATTGAACATATTATTGAGTTACAAATTCAGCAGAGACCTTTTTCTAAAATGCAACTATCCTCAATGGACTTGTTGAGATTAAAGACTTGCCTTGCTATATATGATTTAGCTTATGCTGTTTTTTGTATAAATGTTCGATTTTGGAAAAATAAAAATAGACTAAAAAAACTCGTCGATGTAACGTATAAGGAATATTACGCATTATTTGAACGGAATTATTCCTCAACTCTTATAACAATATCCGATATCGTTGTTAATCCAAATGAACAGCAAGAAGTTATTCGTATATCAAAAGAATGTCATATTAATTATGAATTAGATGTAAAAACACCGATATATAATTTATTCGAAATACTCTATGATTATAGAATGGATTTATACTTAGATGCTATTACTAAGAGTTTTAAAAATGACAAAGAAGAAGTTGGTCGATTTATACCCGTCATTTTTCTATTCGAAACTCAATTTAAAGGATCTTCAAGCAAAACAGATTTTGCTGCTGAATTTGATTATATCATCAATAGTGAAACTTTAGAACGAATATCTAAAATGATAAAAGATTTCAAACCAGATTGAGTTATTTATGCCTATTAATCCAAATGAATTTCAGCAATCAATTACAAAAGAAATTAATACAATTAAGAATCGAGTTAGAAATTTGATTGGTAATGCTAATTGGGGTGAGGAAGGGCGTTACAAAGAAGCAGTCTTAAAAAATGTAATTAAAAAATTTATTCCAAGTAATTTATCTGTTGGGACTGGATTTATTTTACAAGGAAACGAAATTAATTATAACCAAGCAGAGGTCTCTAGTCAATTAGATATAATTATATATGATAACACGTATCCAGTATTATTTTCAGAAGGCGATTTTATTATAACCACGGAAACCAATGTCCGTGCCATTATAGAAGTAAAAACTAAAGTTGTAAATGCCGATGGACAAAGTAATAGCTTGCGCGATATTATAGAAAAATTCAATCGTCTCTCAGTATTTCCAAGAATATCTTCCACTGACAACAATAGAATATTTAAAGGTCTGTTCTCATATGACTATACCGATGATATTGAATCTGAAAGAGTTGAAGAAATATTAAGAATTTCAAATGGAATGATTAATCATATTAGTTTGGGAAAAGATAAATTCATTCGTCATTGGAATTCGAATGTAGGATTAGTTCCCCCAGTGGAATGCAATAGTCATTTTTATAATATCTATCAGCTTAACGATTTGTCGTTTTCGTATTTTATCTCAAATCTGATTCATATGGTATCGACTCATTCATTAAATGATAGAGGTTGGTTTTCCTTTCCTATTCCTGGCACCAAAGAACAAAGAAGAGTTAGAACAGTATGTTTTGAAAATCGCACATAACCAGTTCTTCAAGACCGACCGCTTTAAACGTTGCGGTAATTGTGTGGCTATAAAGTTGCGTTGTAAAAGTTAGTTGCTCTTTAAATGTAGTTAACAAAATGAATTAATAAATAATCATCGGCATTTGTTTTCATAGCTGCTTTATTGTGTTGGGCGGCGGCTTAAAAACAACGTCGTTAGGTTGAAATAATAATGAAGGAGGAGTTATGTATTCAAAAGATTTATTAATATCTCCCGATTGTCTGTTTGTAGACCAAGTTAAAAAAA
>JAGVBL010000356.1 GCA_020059785.1 Ignavibacteriales bacterium
AGAAGACGAATTTTTTAAATCCCTCGCCTCTACAAGTGGATTTGATTCTCCCAAAATCATCCCTGCAATTGAACCAACAGAAGAATCGGAAATAAGTGAAACAGAAGAGAGTGAAGTTTTAGAACAGAGATTTGAAGAAGCTGTTTTAAATGAAGACGGTATTCCTAAAGCAGAAGTAGATTTAACTGATGTAGTAGAAAATGAATCCGAACAAACGCCGGTTGATGAACAGAAAGAAATTCAAAATTTTGGAAGCAATTTGCTTGATGAAGACGGGATACCAAAACCGGAATTTGAATTACCGGAAATTCCTACTAAGACGCAGCAACCGGAACAGAATTTAAGTGAACTTGATGACGCATTGTTCAGTATTCTTGCCGGAGGAGAAACTCCTTTTACAGAAAAACCGTTCAACAAAACTTTTAATGAAGCCCCAGAATCAAATCCGTTTATAGATATAACCGAACCTGTACAGGAACAGGAACCTGAAATTAAGCAGATTACAACTGAACCTGTTGTAGAAATACCCGAAGAAACTTCACCCATAATTACTGAAGAAAACAAAACAGGTAATGAATCCCCGGTTGACTCTAAAATGGAAGAAATTTTTGCGGAAGCGGATAAACAAATTTCACAATTCGAAAAAACTGAAGAAGACGAGATAAATTCTCAACCAATAAGCGAGGAAGGTGCTATGGGGAACGATCAACTTAAGATGATTATTAAAGCTGCCGAACTTGTTAACTCAACTATAAAGATTGATGAAGTACTTAAAAATATTGTTGAAGTTGCTACCGATCTTACTAATGCAGAAAGAGGTACTCTCTATCTCGTCGATCGCGAAAAGTTAGAACTTTGGTCACTTATTGCTATGGGAAGCGAACGAAAGGAAATAAGAGTTAAACTTGGCGAGGGGCTTTCTGGTTTTGTTGCAAAAACCGGCGAGATTCTTAATATTAAAGATGTACGCAAAGATCCGAGATGGAGATCTGACTTTGATAAAAACAGTGGATTTGTTACTAAAACAGTTCTCACTTTTCCTATTAAAAATAATAAGGAAGAAATTATTGGCGTTCTGCAGTTATTAAACAGTCGTAACGGCGAGTTTTCTAAAATAGATGAAGAATTACTCAACGCTATTTCAATTCACGCTGCACTCGCATTACAAAACGCCGAAATGGTTGAAAAACTTTTACAACTGGAAAGAATTCAATCCCTTGGCAAGATGGCAAATTTTCTTATTCAGGATATTAAAAAACCGATTCTTGTTAGTAAACGATATGTAGAACACTTAAAAACAAAAACAATTCCGGCAGATAGTGCACAAATTATCGAGATGCTTAACGAACAACTCAGTCAGGTTGCAGATCTTGTTCAAACAACATCCAGCTATTCCGAAGGTAAAACTATTCTCCGCACCCTCAATGTTAGTTTGAATAACACACTTTCTGATTATGCTGCACGTTTAACTGCTTACGTCGAATCGAGAAATTGCCAGATAATTCCCGAATACGATAAAGATGTAACCGTTAAACTTGATGTTAAAGAATTTTATCAGTGCTATATGCACATAATTAAAAATGCTTGCGATGCAATGCCCGATGGAGGTAATATCTATATCTCTACAAAACGTGACGATAAAGAAAAACGGGTTAAATTATTCTTTAGAGATAATGGGCTTGGAATTGCAGATAGTCTTAAAGAAAAGATATTCGAACCGTTCTTTACCCAGGGCAAAAAAGAAGGTTCCGGTTTAGGACTTTCGATTACGAGAAAAGTAGTTGAAGCCCACAATGGAAAGATTGATGTTCAAAGTTCTCTTGGCGAGGGGGCAACTTTTATTATTCTACTTCCAACCGCCTCTTCGGTTTAAGTAATTTCTGCGGTAGATAATTCTTTTTAATCAATCCGGAATATATGCCTTACAACCTGATCACAATTTTAGGACCTACAGCCGTTGGTAAAACCCGCCTGGCGGCTCTTCTTGCAAATAGATTTAATGGCGAAATTATTTCTGCCGATTCCCGACAGGTTTATAGAAAATTGGATTTAGGTACCGGAAAAGATTTTGAGGATTATTTTGTTAACGGAAATTCTGTTAAATATCATTTAATTGATATAATTGATCCGGGCGGCGAATTCAATCTGTTCTTATTCAATAAAATGTTTTATAAAATTTTCTCCGAACTCCAATTTAAAAATAAAATCCCCTTTCTTGTCGGCGGAACAGGACTCTTTTTGCACTCGATATTGTCGGGTTACAATCTTAACCAGGTTCCGTTTGATGAAATAAAGTATAAAGAATTAGAATCCTATGATATTGATTTTTTAGCCGGGTGTTTGAAAAAGATTAATCCCCGCTTGCATAACACAACCGATCTTTTAATTAAAGAGCGTGTTATAAAGGCAATTATGATTTCTGAAAAAAAAGATTTCGAAGGTGTCGAAAATAAAACTGAAATCAATTCGCTCACAATCGGCATTAAATTAGATAGGGAATTTGTAAAAGAGAGAATTACTGCCCGACTTAAACAAAGATTTGAAAATGGAATGATAGATGAAGTAAGTAATCTTCTGAAAAATGGAATTACTTTTGATAAGCTTTACTTTTTGGGTTTGGAATACCGATTCATCGGACGTTACTTAAAAGGCGAGTTGAATTATGAAGAGATGTTTGAAAAGCTGAATATTGGAATACACAACTTTGCAAAACGGCAGATGACCTGGTTTAGAAAAATGGAACGCGAAGGAATTGAAATAAACTGGATTGACGGAGCAGATTATTCTCAAGCAGAAAGAATTATTGCGGATAAATATTTTTTATGATGAATGTCTTTACACCCGCTTATCCTTCCATTGTTACAAGGTACCTTCAAAGATATGGATCTGATAAATGGTCTGTCCGGCAAGGCAGACAGAAATTCTACGACAATATAATTGTTGTTCCGGCAATAGCTGAATACGATAACATAAATAACCTGTTGAATTCGCTTAAGAAGAATGATAGAAATTATCTGCTTAAAACAATGATTCTGTTTGTAATTAATAATGGGGAAAATGCATCAGAAGAAATAAAGACAAACAATTCACAAACTATTGCTTTGTTGGAAAAGCTGATTTATGGGGATGGACTAATAATTGGGTATGTGGATGCTTCAACGGAAGGTTTTTCCATGCCCGATAAAGATGCCGGGGTTGGATTAGCAAGAAAAATAGGTATGGACCTCGCACTTACTTTGTTTGATTATAATTCATTCAATAAAAAGCTTTTAATCTGCCTTGATGCGGATTGTGAAGTGAAGAACAATTATCTATCGGTAATTGTAGATGTTTTTAATAAGGATAGAATTGAAGCTGCAGTAATTGAATATGAGCACCGTTTACCGGAGGATGAATTATCTAAGTCCGCCATTATTTGTTATGAAATATTTTTGCGTTACTATGTGCTTGGGTTATCATATGCAAAATCGCCGTATGCAATTCATTCTGTCGGTTCAACAATGGTTTGCGATTACGAAAGTTACATTAAAATTGGCGGTATGAATAAACGCAAAGCCGCGGAGGATTTTTATTTTCTTGAAAAGCTTGCAAAGGTTGTAAACATTCATAAAATATCACAAACTAAAGTTTATCCATCCAGCCGTACATCGTGGCGTGTACCGTTTGGAACAGGGCAGCGTATGAACCGTTTTAGAGCCGGCACTCATGAAGAATTCAGCTTGTTCGATTTCCGAATCTTTGAACTTCTTAAAGAATGGAATGCGTATTATTATTCCGATGAAATAATAACCGTTACAGAGTATTTATCGTTTGCCGGAAAACTTAATCCGGCACTTAAAAATTTTCTTGAATTGAATTCTTTCCAGAATCAATGGGAAAAAATATTGAGCAATGCCAAATCAATAGAACAAATTCGTAAGCAGAAAAAAATTTGGTTCGATGGATTCAGAACAATGAAGTTAATTCATTATTTGAGAGATAACGGTTTTCCAAATATCAATATGTTTGATGCACTGGATGACTTGTATGTAAAATTGAAAATCGATACAAATATTTCAAGGAATGAATCTATACCTTCAATCCAAATTCAGCAAAACTATTTGCAAACATTAAAAGAAGCCGGGTCGGTGTCATTAAATCAGAACTAATCATCTTACATTAAACTTTCGTATATTTTGCCCGCTTTTTAAACGGATTTTTAAAGAAACAATAGGAATTATGGATCTCTACCAAAAACTTAAAGCTATAAAAGATAAGTACGATAGAATCAATGAACAATTGTCCGATCCAGCTATTTTATCGGACCAGACCAAATATATTGCATTGGGAAAGGAAAGGATGCAGCTTGTTGATATTGTTGAAGCATTCAATCAATACGATACATTGATTAAAAATCTTGAGGGTAATAAAGAAATTATAGAAACATCTGATGATAAAGAATTATTAGAGATTGCCGAAAGTGAATTAGAGGAATTAAAAGAGAAGCAAATAAACCTTGAAGAAAAAATTAAATTTCTTTTGATACCGAAAGACCCCGATGATGATAAAAGTGTTATAGTTGAAGTAAGAGCCGGAACGGGAGGAGAAGAGGCCGGACTTTTTGCGGCTGATCTTTACCGCATGTATTCACGATATGCCGATTTAAGAGGATGGAAGAGAGAAGTAATTGACATAAACGATACCGGCGGACTCGGTGGAATTAAAGAAGCAGTGTTTAGTTTAATTGGTGCCGGTGTTTATGGGGATTTGAAATTTGAAAGCGGTGTTCACCGTGTTCAGCGTGTTCCGGCTACCGAAGCAAGCGGAAGAGTACATACATCTGCTGCATCTGTTGCAGTCCTTCCGGAAGTTGAAGATGTTGAAGTAGATATAAATCCAAATGATTTACGTATTGATGTTTACAGAAGCGGTGGTGCAGGTGGTCAGAATGTTAATAAGGTTGAAACAGCAATACGAATAACTCACCTTCCTACAGGACTTGTAGTTCAATGCCAGGATGAACGCTCACAATTAAAGAACCGTCAGAAGGCAATGAAAGTATTGAAAGCAAGGTTATACGATATGAAGCTTCAGGAACAGAACAAAGAAATTGCCCAGCAGCGTAAATTAATGGTTAAGAGCGGCGATAGAAGCGAAAAAATACGTACGTATAACTATCCGCAAAACAGAGTTACCGATCATAGAATTGGATTAACACTTTATAACCTGTCTGAAGTTATGGAAGGTGAACTTGACGAGTTAGTAGAAAAACTTAAACTTGCAGATAAAACCGAAAAACTTCAAAGTACCTTTTAACTATTCCTCTTTATAGACATATCGGTTAAAATAAAATTCTGAGCAAAAAGATTACCACGCAGAGCCCGCTGAGAAATCGCAGAGTACGCAAAGTATTTAAAAAGCTCCCGATGGATAATTTACTCTGCGATCTCCTGACTTGTGATTTTTAGTATCACATATTTATATTTAACAAGTTGCAGAAATTTCTCCTTTTACTTGATTTTATCAAATGTTGTCTAGTGCCATAATCAATTACCGAGCAATTTGTTGTTTTTTTAACAATAATATTGTTGGGTGATTAGTATGACAACGCAAACAAAAAACATCGAATTTGGGCGATTCTCGCACTTTTTATACCTCCTTCAAAGGAGTGTCACAAGTCGGGAAAAGATTACCACGCAGAGCCCGCTGAGAAATCGCAGAGTACGCAAAGTATTTAAAAAGCTCCCGATGGATAATTTACTCTGCGATCTCTGCGTTTACCTTTGCGTTCTTTGCGTGACAATCTTTACGGTTCTTTTCTTTACGTTTCCAACATAACCTATGACGATGAGACAATTCTAAGCTCAAGGTGTTTACTTCATCAAATAATCGCTTTGGTATGACGTATTTGATTGAGGAGTAGTAACGCAGTAAGTAAAATCTTTCTTTAACGAATAAGCACCAACTTCACCAGATTTAGAGAGAGCAACATAGCATACATTAACATCATCCAGGTTTTTATTGGATTTATAAACTCTCTCAACAGCAAGTTCACATGCTTTTTGAGGTGATAATCCTTCTCTCATTTTTTCAACAATTAAAAAACTTCCTAATGTTCTCATAACATATTCACCGTTGCCGGTAGAAACTGCTCCGCCTACATGATTATCAACAAATAATGCAGCACCAATAATTGGAGAATCGCCGACACGCCCATGTAATTTAAACGCCATTCCGCTTGTAGAAACACCGCCGCTAATATTTTTATTCTTATCTATTGCCATCATTCCAATTGTATCGTGGTTTGTAGCTTTTTCGTTTTTCTTTTTCCATTCAATCCAGGCGGATTCAGCTTTTTTTGTAAGAAGATTC
>JAGVBL010000329.1 GCA_020059785.1 Ignavibacteriales bacterium
TATTACTGAGTATAAACGCCTATTATTTTTTGACACAACAAAAACATTTTTTTACCGTTCATCCTTTCAAATAGGTAAATGCTATAAAGCCGGAGCAAAATTTGACGAAGCTATTAAATATTTTTCAATTGCAGAATTGAATGCTAATGATGATGTTGAAAAGTTTAATTCTAAGTTTGAAATTGTCCGTTGTAATATATTGAGGAAAACAACTGCAAGAGCCCATCAGCTCCTTAATGAAATGGAATTAAAGTTTATGGAAAAAGGGAGTAAAGACTCAATATATTATTGGCATGGCTGGGCTTATATGTTTGAAGACGATTGGACGAGCGCAGCATCATCTTTTGCCAAAATAAATCCTAATCATGAATTGAAATTAATTTGCGACCGGGTAGAAAAGGATAAAGTTTCCGTTACTTTTGCAACCGTAATTTCTTATATTTTGCCGGGTGCTGGTCAGATTTATACCGGTAATTTTCTATCCGGATTGTTATCTCTTGGATGGAATGTATTATCGGCTTATTTAACCATTAATGCATTTAATGCAGAACGTATTTTTGATGGTATTGCCATTTTAACTTTAATCTGGCAGAGGTTTTACAGGGGTAATATCCAGAATGCAGTTGAATTTGCGGAAAGTAAAAATATTGATATTGCTAATAGTGCTCTAATTTATTTACAGAAACAATTCAGGGGAGCCAAACCGTGAAATTGAAAGAAGAAGAATTAAGGAAAATAACTCTTGATACTATTCAGGAATTAGGAACAGGTGCAACACCGGAAAAAGTTAAAGAAGAAGTGAGAAGGAAAATTGAATCTTCCGGCGGAGGGGATTTTATTTTTAAGAAAGGCGACGTCTCTTCCGGGCGTGTTATTCTAACTTCATTTGGACTAAATAAACCGGGTATTGTTGCCGGAGTTACTAAAGCACTTGGGGATTCCAATTGCGATATTCAGGACCTCACTCAAAAATTAATGGGTGACTTTTTTACAATGATAATGATAATTGATATTTCTGGTTCACAAAAAGAACTTAAGCAGATTCAGGAAGAAATGTCTAAGGTTGCTGATGAATTAAAAATCAAGATTTATCTTCAGCACGAAGATGTTTTTAGATATATGCATAGAATTTGAAAGCTGAAAGCTGAGAATAGAAAGTAGAAAATAAAATATAGAGCCAAGTTTAGAATGAAAGCTCAATTTGAAAAATTAAATATTTACAAATTAGCTGAAAAACTTTCAGATAATATTTGGGATATAGTAAGTACATGGGATTCATTCACTAAAAATTCAATGGGATTTCAGATTATAAAATCCTGTGATAGTATTGGTGCAAATATTGCTGAAGGAAATGGACGGGCTACGTATAATGAAAAGAAACACTTTGCCAGAATTGCCAGAGGTTCATTGTGTGAATCTATTCATTGGTTACGCAGAGCCTTTAAAAGAAAACTTTTAAATGAAAAACAGATAGAAGAAATAAAAAGTATAATAGATGAATTAAGCCCGAAGTTAAATGCTCATATAACATCATTAAAAAATATGAATAGTAAATAATAAAAATTAACTTTCAATTTTCCACTAACAACTGTCAATTAATTATGCCCTACGAATTTGAAGAAATACTAGAAACAATACGGATGACCGAAATTGAACATTTCGATATTCGAACCGTTACTCTCGGAATAAGTTTAAGAGACTGTCACGATCGAAATATTGAAGTGACAAAACAAAAAATCTACGATAAAATTTTGCATTATGGTAAAAACCATGTAAAGAATGCAAAAGAAGTTGAATCGCGCTTCGGAATTTCGATTGCCAATAAAAGAGTTTCATTAACTCCAATCTCAATACCATTTGATTCTTGTTCATTAGAAGAATATCTCGAAATTGCAAAAACACTTGATAAAGCTGCTGAAGAAATTGGTATCGATTACATTGCCGGTTATTCCGCATTGGTTCAGAAAGGAATGACTAATGGGGAAAAGGAATTAATTAAATCAATTCCTTTTGCTCTGTCACAAACAAAGAGAGTCTGTTCAAGTGTTAATGTTGCTTCTACCAAAGCCGGAATTAATATGGACGCTATTAGAATGATGGCAGACGTTATTAAACAGACCGCCGAATTAACAAAAGACCGCGATTCAATCGGTTGTGCAAAATTAGTTGTATTTGCAAATGCGGTGGAAGATAATCCTTTTGTTGCCGGTGCTTTCCATGGTATAACTGAACCGGAAGTTGTTTTGAATGTTGGTATTAGTGGCCCGGGTGTTGTTCTTGAAGCTATTAAAGAAGCCGGGAATGTTGATCTTCAGCAGTTAGCCGAAGTAATTAAAAAAACTATTTTCAAGATTACTCGTGCCGGTGAATTAATGGGAAGAAATGTTGCTGAGAAAAATGGGGTCCCATTTGGAATTGTTGATATCTCTCTGGCTCCTACACCAGCTGAAGGAGATAGCATTGCCGATATACTAAAAATTATGGGCGTAGAAGATGTTGGTGCACCGGGCACAACTGCCGCATTAGCTATGCTAAATGATGCGGTTAAAAAAGCCGGTTTAATGGCAAGCTCGTCTGTTGGAGGTATGAGCGGTGCATTTATTCCGGTTAGCGAAGACCAGGGGATGATAAGAGCTGCACAGTCCGGCAACCTTTCTCTTGAAAAGTTAGAAGCAATGACTGCTGTTTGTTCTGTTGGATTGGATATGATTGCTGTTCCCGGTGATACCCCTGCATCAACAATTGCCGGAATAATCTCTGATGAATCTGCAATTGGTGTAATTAACGATAAAACTACGGCTGTTAGAATAATTCCGGCTTATGGAAAAAAATTTGGTGACTTTGTTGACTATGGTGGTTTACTTGGTAAAGCACCAATTATGGAAGTTAGAAATTTAAGCTGCGAAAATTTTGTTGGAAGAGGAGGTAGAATTCCTGCTCCAATGAGAAGTTTGACTAATTAAAAATAGATTGGAGGGTAAATGAAAAAAGGTTGGATTATTGCTCTAAGTATTATTGCAGTTGTTGTTCTTCTTGCGGTTGCTGTTATTGGATGGGGTGTTGGTGTTTATAATAAACTTGTCGGACTTAATGAAGGTGTAAGTCAGGCGTGGAGCCAGGTCGAAAATCAATACCAGC
The DNA here is from genome assembly GCA_020059785.1 of Ignavibacteriales bacterium. Classification (GTDB taxonomy): domain Bacteria; phylum Bacteroidota; class Ignavibacteria; order Ignavibacteriales; family Melioribacteraceae; genus DSXH01. Next base: position 3,139 of record JAGVBL010000329.1, read on the forward strand.
GGAGATATGACCTTATTCCAAATCTGGTTGCAACTGTAAAAGGGGTCGCAGATTTCGAAAGGGGAACCTTTACTGCTGTTACTGAAGCAAGAGCAAAAGTGGGACAGATTAAATTATCCGCAGATCAACTTTCAGACCCTGACGCATTTCAAAAATTCCAGCAAGCACAGGATGGATTGAGCAGTGCTTTATCCAGATTACTGGTTGTATCAGAAAATTATCCTCAACTGAAAGCAAACGAAAATTTCTTACAGCTTCAGGCACAGTTAGAAGGAACTGAGAATAGAATTTCTGTTGAAAGAATGAAATTCAATCAGGTTGTACAGGATTATAATGTTCAGATAAAAAGGTTTCCAGCCGTAATAATTGCAGGAATTACAGGATTTAAGGAAAAGCAGTATTTCGAAGCAGCTGAAACTGCCCAAGAAGCTCCAAAAGTTCAGTTCTAATTTTGTGAGAGTGTAGAGTAATTATGAATAAAGTTTTCTTTGTAATTTTTTTGACCTGTCTAAATTTATTTGCACAGCCCAATTTCCCGGTTCTAAAGAACTATGCAAATGATTTTACCTCTACATTAAACAATTCTGAACTCTACACTCTTAACTCTGCACTTAAGTCATTTGATGATTCAACTTCCAATCAGGTTGTCTTCTTAATGATAAGATCATTAGAAGGTTATGCTCTTGAAATGTACACATATGAAGTTGCTTCAAGAAATAAAATCGGTTCTACAAAAAATAACGGTGTGCTCTTTTTTATTGCTAAAGATGATAGGAAAATGAGAATTGAAGTGGGCTACGGACTTGAAGGAGCTTTGCCTGATGCATTAGCCAGTTCAATTTTAAGGAATGATGTTCGTCCCCATTTTAAGCATGGAGATTATTATGCTGGAATTCAATCCGGATTGA
>JAGVBL010000145.1 GCA_020059785.1 Ignavibacteriales bacterium
CTTAAAAATTCTCAATTCTCCATTCTCAATTACAAAATGTACACCCGTAGGGATTCCTCCATTGGAGTCCCTTTCGGGAGAACCCCAAACCTTCTGATCCGTAGTCATAGGGAATCGCTGTTTTCAGTTAATAAAGTAAACTTTTTAACGTCAATCCCTACTTTGTCCCTACTGAACATAGGAGGTCTTTCTTATGTTCATATCAAAATCAAAGAAGTCGCCATACTATCAACTCACTTATGAAATTAATGGTAAGCGAACAACAATTTCAACAAAAACAAAAAACCCTAAAGAGGCGTACAGTTTTCTAGAAAATTTTCAGATACAGAAAGAACAACCTAAAAAACAAACGAATTGTTTTTTATTATCAAATTACAAAGGCGAATATATTGAATTTGTCCGCCCTGTCAAATCGAAAAAATATCTTACCTCAATTTCATCATCATTCAAGCAGTTAATCGCTTTTTGTGGTGATATTCCTTTGAACGAAATTGACATCCATATTCTTGATAAATTCATAACAACAACATTTTCACGAACTCAAAGAGGCGCTCATCAGTATTACAGAACTCTGAAAGCTGCATTTAATAAGGCTGTCGAATGGAATTATATTGCGATCAATCCTTTCGCAAAGGTTAAATTCCCCAAAATTCAAAAATCCTTTCCTGTGTTTTTGACGGAGGATGAATTATTAATTATCCTGGCAAATACTCCATATCAACATCTTAAGGATATTTTTACAGTTGGATTTTATACTGGTTTAAGACTTGGTGAATTAATAAATATGCATTGGGATTGGATTGACTTTTTCCAGAATCAAATTACTGTTAAATGTACAGATCAATTTCTTACAAAGAATAAAAAAGAACGAATCGTTCCAATGACCGAAAAGGTAAGATCAATTTTATTAGACCGTTTCAACTATGCTTCTCATCAACAGCATGAAATAGTTTTTTACAGAATTAGAAAGAAAATTCTTTATCAAGAATCTATTAGTAAGCAGTTCAAAAAAATAGTTCGCAAATCAAACCTTAGTGATAAAATCCATTTTCATACTTTACGTCATTCGTTTGCTTCTTTGCTTGCTCAAAGAGGAGTTTCGCTTTATGTCATTAAAGAATTATTAGGGCACAATGATTTGGCAACGACTCAGATATATTCTCATTTACAACAACAGAATTTACGTGATGCTATTAATCTTCTATAGCGCTCGTAACTCAAACCTGCCCGCCATCTTTTTGGCGGGTTTATAGCCACCTTCAGCAACAAAATTTGAGAGATGCAGTTAATCTTTTATGAGTTCATCTGTGTTAATGTAAAAACCAGCTTAGTCCTATCCATATCTACTTTAATGGGTTACTTAAAGCGGGAGCGATAATCTTCATTCCCGCTTTACTTCCTATCTTGCATCACTTATTTTCGACTAACACAAAAAATAAAATAAATGCATTTTGATTTTACTCAAATCTTATTTCTTCTGGCATCTTTCATCGCGGCAGTGGGACTTATATTTATTATTTATTCTCGTTCGTCTTCGGCTGTTACTTCAAAGCTCTTTATTCTTACTCTTGTTTTGGTAATCGCTTACCTGGTATCCCATACAGTTCATTTTGTTCTGATGCCATCATATGATGTAACCACTCTTGATATTTCGTGCCATTCGCTTTTGCTAATGATTCTAGTCTCACTTACTTTTTTTTCCTGGAATTATCCGCTTCAAAAAGAGATGGGAATTATGCGTGGTTTGTTAATTATTATTCCTTCCACAATTCTTTTAATACTTTTATGGAATGGAAATTTTATACACGAATCTCATGCAAATACGGAAATGTTTTCTGCTGAATTCTCTTCTCTATATCCATTGTTCCTTTTCTGGTATTTATTTCTCGTTGTGCTAAATTCGATATGGATAATCCAAAAGCTAAAATCACAACAAGAACCTAATCTTCATAATCAGTTACTTTTATATCTATTCGGATTAATCATTACAAACATTGCCACTTTCATTTTTGGATTATTCTTACCCTGGATTCTTGGTTTCTATTATCTTGTTGAAATTAGTCCTCTTGCATTTCTTATCGGATTCATGTTCTTCACTGCCATTGCTATTGGCAGATACAATATGTTCCCTTATGCAATTCATAAAGTCCACAGCTTTAGCATAAATAAAAAAATAGTTTTTTCGGCAATCGTGGTAGTGCCAATAATTATTTTACTCGTCCAAATTCCACTTGGCAGAATTCTTTTTAATATCAATTCTACTCAAGAGATGATACGCTTCTTTTTTATAAGTCTCTTTGTTGGATTGATTGTAAGCGTCAGCATGTCATTCATTATCTCCAGAATAATAGCCCACCCAATTACATTGCTAAAAGAAAAAGTCATTGAAATAAGCAAGGGAAACTTCGCGGTAAACGTCGAATACAACTCAAGCGATGAAATCGGAGAGCTATCTCAAGCTTTCAATGATATGGCTGTTTCGTTGGATAGAAGTATAACCGAAAGGAAAAAACTTGAATCGGAAATAATTCGTTCGGAAAAATTCGCAGCACTTGGTAAGATGTCTGCTGTCCTTGCTCATGAAATAAAAACACCGCTCACTTCTATCAAAATGAACGTTGATATTCTAAAGCAAACGCTTTCACCTCAACCAGAAGATAAAGAAGCATTTACAATCATAGGGAAAGAAATCAATCGACTTACCGACCTTGTAAAAGAAGTGCTGCAAGTTTCTCGTACAGCTCCACTCAAAATTTCTAATCTGAATTTTAAGC
>JAGVBL010000230.1 GCA_020059785.1 Ignavibacteriales bacterium
AATTCTTGCAATGAGTTTAAGTCAAAAAGGTGAAGGCGGAATAATTGTTTTAAAAGAAATTCTGAACAGCTATTTGAAAAAGGGAAGGTCTGTAACAGTTGTTGCCCTTCTTGGTTTTCTTGGAGTTTCTCTTTTAATGGGCGATGGTGTTATTACACCGGCAATTAGTATTCTTTCTGCAGTAGAAGGATTGGAATTAATACCGGGCATAGGGCATATTCACCAGAATACGGTTGTATTAATTACAATTGCAATTACAATTTTGCTTTTTTCAATTCAGTCTAAAGGGACAGATAAAGTTTCAGCTTCATTTGGACCGATAATGGTAATTTGGTTTTCGTCTTTATTTGTCTCCGGACTCTTTTCGTTAATAAATAATCTTGAAATTCTTACGGCTATTAGTCCGTATCATGCTGTTAATTTTATGCTTGATAACGGAATAGCTGCTTTTTTTGTTTTATCGGAAGTAATATTGTGTGCAACCGGTGGCGAAGCAATTTATGCAGATATGGGGCATCTCGGACGCGATCCTATTCGACGAGCCTGGTATTTTGTTTTCTTTGCACTTGTAATAAATTATTTTGGTCAGGGCGCCTTCGCTTTTAATCATGGTTTTGAAAAAAATATTCTGTTTGAAATGGTTAGAACCCAGGTTGAGTTTTTATACATCCCCTTTTTAATACTAACTTTATTTGCAACAATCATTGCATCCCAGGCTATGATAAGCGCAATGTTCTCTCTGGTTTACCAGGGAATAAGAACTCACATATTCCCGTTGTTTAAAGTTAATTATACTTCCACGCACCTTAGATCTCAAATTTATATTGGAATAGTAAACTGGGGTTTGTTGATTGCAGTAATCTTTATGATATTATTATTTAAAGCATCAACAAATCTTGCCGCAGCATACGGACTTGCAGTTATGGGTACTATGACAATCAGTTCTATTTTAATGCTTTCGATTTTTTCAAAGCAGAATAACAGGTTAAAAGAAATGACGTCTTTACTTAATCTGCTTGTAAACCTGTTATTCCTTGCTGCTGTTTTTACAAAAATTCCTCACGGCGGTTACTGGTCAATTGTTATTGCAGCAATTCCGTTCATAACAATAAAAATCTGGACTTCCGGAAACCGGGCGGTTTACCGTTCATTCCGATCCTTACCAATAGATACTTATATAGAGAGTTTTAATCAATTATATGAAACGGGAAAAGTTCTACCCGGAACAGCTCTCTACTTTACTAAAGATCTTCACATGATTCCACCGTATATGGTTCATTCAACTATTAGAGGAAGTATTATTTACGAACAGAATATTCTCATTTCTATTGCAACTATGGATAAACCGTTCGGGGTTCAAAAGCTGTTTGTTCCGGAAATAACGGAAGGATTATCCGGACTTGAAATACAGGTCGGGTATATGGAAAAACTTGATATAATTAATATATTGAAAGAAGTTGATATCGATTCGAAAGTAATGTTTTATGGTGCAGATGATATACAGGCAAAGAAACCGTGGTTGAAGATTTTTGCATTTATTAAAAGAGTATCTTCTAATTTTGTTCAGTTCCTCGAATTACCATATCAGAAGCTTCACGGGGTAATTACCCGTATCGAAATTTAAGATTCAATTGAAATAATCCTGAATTTATTGTAAGATTATACACCTAAAAGCCGGTTCTATTTTCTTTAAAGGAGAAATTGATGACACGGCACGTTAAATATATTCTACCATTTTTCATCTCTTTAATAATTTATTTTCATAGAACAGCTATAACTTGAAGTCGAAATCTCAAGAATCAATATTACCGTTAATTGGAACGGAGAGTAAATCATGAAAACAAAAATATTTTTTTGATGATAATTTCTACGGCATTTGCATCAAGTCTTTTTGCACAACAGATAAAGTATTGCCAGATGATTGGTAAGGAGGTTAAAGATATTGTAAAGTTATACGGAAAACCGGTTCACCAGGATCTTAGTAATCCCGATATGAAATGTGTTTTTTACCAGACTAAAACAAGCCGAACAACATTTATTGCCGGCAAAGAAGGAGTATACCAGATACAAGCCGATCTTTCTTATGATACTGAGAAGGAAGCATTTAAATCGATTGATAGATTCCTCGGAGATTGCGGCTCTCAGAGTTACCAGATAGATACGCTTAGTATCGGTAATTACAATATAAAAGCACCGGGTGTTAGGATGTCCCTTAATCTTTTTCAAAATACGTATCTCAAAAAATTTGAGGTAAAGTTCAAAGCCGAGAAAAGTGAAACCAAATAATGTAATTCCCCGTGTGAAATAATTGATTAAGTCAGAAACTATATTGATATTGGCTATACAATTTTGAAACAAAACCTAAAAATAAAAGGGGGCTTTATGAAAAAAGCAATTTCTTTTATGGTATTATTATTTGTTCTTAGTTCCGGTTTACTAATCGCACAGGATAATTCTGCAAATTGTAATTTGATTCCCTTAAAAGGAAAACATAGTATTGGGCTTGGCATGGGAATGCTTAGTCAGCAGGAAACAACCGTTCTTACAGTTAAAGTAAAAGCGGAATCGAATCTTATGGGTAATTTCTATTATAATTACTGGATTACGGATGAATGGGCTCTTGAGTTGAACGCCGGAATTCTTAATGCCGAAGTCTTTAGTGGTGTTAGTATGCTGGGTGTTGAACAGAAAGCAGCAACCGTCATTCCCGTTCTTTTTGGTGCAAGATATTATCCTTCTTTTGCAGCTCTTGCAGAAAATGTTAGACCATTTGTTATTGCTCTTGTTGGTGCTCATATGGGGCATTCATCTTCTAATAAAGTTACTCTTGGAGTAAAAGTTGGCTCAGAAACAAAAGTTCAATCAGTATTCGGCTCTAAAGTTGGTTTAGGTATTGATGCATTTTTAGGCGGCTGGATGCGCCTTGGATTAATGGCCGGATATAATATTGGAGCTGATTTTAAAGAACCGGTTGGAACAAGAGAAAACTATAGCGGCTTTGATCTCTCTCTTAACTTTGGAATTATGTTCTAATTAATAAAGAATTATTTATGACGGTGCTTTTAATTAAGCGCCGTCATCGCTTCGCTTAAATCCCAAAATCTTTTCAGCACGCCCGTATCATTTACAGAGGGATGTGTTGTAGCGACATTACAATCCACCAGGTACTCTCCATTAAGTGATGCGGCTTCTTCTGATGATGCAAGAAATACAGATGTTTCAGCTCCCTTTTTAACCGAAGCACCGGTTATATTAAATCCGGCTTTCAATAATTTGGTTGTTATAACGCCGGGATGAAGCGAGTTGGATTTTAGATTTGTTCCCTTCAAGCGTAATGCGAGCTCTTTGGAAAATAACACGTTTGCAAGTTTTGATAATGAATATGTTCCGTATGCACTGAATGATTTTTCACTGTTCAAGTTATTCCAATCCATTTTAGCATTTTGATGAGCAACAGAGCTTACATTTACAATTCTTCCGTCGTCGCTTTTCTTTAGTAAATCAAGAAGAAGATTGGTTAACAAAAAATGCGAAAGGTGGTTAACAGCAAATGTCATCTCATAGCCGTCTTCGGAGAGCGTTCTCTCTTTCATATAAATACCGGCATTGTTAATCAGCACATCAAGATTTGAATAATTAGCCATAACATTTTCAGCAAGCTTGCGTACTTGGGTTAACGATGATAAATCTGCATGAGTTAATGATAGGGTATTGCTTCCTGTAATAGAACGGATTTCATTAAGTGCGGCTTCCGATCTTTCTTTTGTTCTTCCATGAATGATTATATGGAATCCTTTGTTGGCAAGCTCGATTGCCGTTTGTTTGCCAATTCCATCTGTGGCGCCGGTTATTAGAACTACTCGGTTTTCCAATTCAATTCCTGTAATAGTTATACTTTAATTAAGAACAGAAAAATAGAGTTCCAAGTTCCTGTTTAATTACTCAATTTCAAGTTCGTCTACAAAGAGCCAGCATTTATAACCGGCACCTTTATGCCATGGCGGACAGTAACGCACGCTTTCAGCAAATACCTTTATGAATCGTGCAGATTTTTGAATTGAATCGACAGTAAACTTCTTAATAATTAACTGAGTGTTTTCAGTGGGAAGATCATTTTCTATTTCAGAAATTTTTATGAAATTATTTCCATCGTTCGAAATATAGAAAATCGCTTTACGCGGCATAAAGATCCACACATTAGGATCGTTAAGAGTTGAAAGCGAAAGTTTATTGATTGGAGTTTCTATTCCAAGATCGATTGTTACTTCAAGGTCTTCACCTTCAAATCCTTGCCATTCCCCGTTCTGAAAATTTGTTGTACCGCGTCGACCGTCCGTAAGTGCCATACTTCCGCCGCCGGTATATCTTTCATCAAACTGGTTTTTATATTTAGCCGGAGGATACTTTGATTTGATAAACGAGCTGGTAGTTGTTGTACTTGTTCTTCCATCCGGTAAAAATGCAATAGATTTTAGTTTTGCAGATTCACTGATTGTTATTGGCTCTGAATATAATGAGGAATTAGTGTCAGGTTCCGAGCCATCTAATGCGTAAGCTATTTTAGCATTGGCTGTTCTTGTTGATAATTTAACTTTCTGAGAATTATAGAATATTTCAGACTCTGCATATATTTCGGGTTTTTCAACTTCAACCTGTTCCGGTGCCATAGAAAATAATTCATTCAGATTTTCCCCCCAGCCTTTATTCGGTACATCATTCATTTCAAATTCGAGTTTTCCTCCATCCATTATTTGATGATGTGTAATGAAAGGTGAATCAATTATCTTTCCGTTCAGCTTAGCAGAATTAATAAAAATATTTTTTCCGGAATTATTATTAGCTGCAATTACAAACTGCTTTCCATTTTCAAGATTAATAGTAACCTTTTCGAATATCGGTGAGCCGATCGGATAAATATTCTGACCCGGCGCTACAGGATAAAACCCCATTGCGCTGAATACATACCACGCAGATAGCTGCCCGCAGTCGTCATTACCGCAAAGTCCATCCGGCTTATCTGAATAGAGAGAATTCATAATATTTCTTACACGTTCTTGTGTTTTCCATGGAGCACCGGCATAATTATAAAGATAGGCAACATGATGCGATGGTTCGTTACCGTGTGCATACTGACCGATTAATCCGGTTATATCCGGTTGATGCCTTCCTTCAAGAACATCGGATTCGCTGAACATTTCGTCAAGTTTATCAATTAGTTTCTGGCTTCCTCCCAAAAGATTTATAAGACCTTTAACATCGTGAGGCACAAAGAAATTATACTGCCATGCGGACGCCTCTGTATAAATAGCATTAACCTCTTTCGGATTGAACGGCTCAATCCATTTTCCATTGGAAAGTTTGCCACGGAAAAACCCGGTCGATTCATCAAATAAATTTTTATAGAAAAGAGATCGTGCATTGTAGTTTTTATATTCCTGTTCATTACCAATCTTTTTTGCATACTGTGCAATACACCAATCATCATAACAATATTCTAAAGTTTTTGAAACCGATTCGTTCTCTTTATCAGCCGGAATAAATCCGCGCTCACGGTAAAGCTTAAGTCCGTGTTGATCCCTCTCGCCACTTTTCTTCATTGCAGTTAATGCAAGCTCGTGGTCAAAGTCGCTAATTCCTTTCATGTAAGAATCAAAAATTACGGGAATGGAGTGATAACCGATCATTGTCCATGTTTCGTTCGACGCTAATTCCCAGACAGGTAGAAGTCCACTTTCTTCATACTTTGCTAAAAGAGTTTTTACAAAATCACGGGATCTCTTCCTGTCAATTATTGTTAACAGCGGATGCTCTGCACGGAAAGTATCCCATAGCGAAAAGACAGTGTAATAATTAAAATCTTTTGTTGTGCGAATCTTACGATCCATTCCATAATATCTTCCATCAACGTCATTAAAAATATTAGGGGTGATTAACGTATGATATAGTGCGGTATAAAAAATTTTTTTCTGAGTTTCGGTTCCGCCTTCAACAAGAATCTTATTCAATTCCTTCTGCCATTTAGATTCGGCTTCTTTAACGGTTTTATTAAAATCGAAATGAGGAATTTCAGATTCAAGATTTCTTCTCGCACCATCATTATCAACTGCAGATATTCCAACCTTAACAAGAATAACTTCCGATTCTTTCGTAGAAAAATTTAGAGCTGCTTTTACATTACTTCCGGAAAGTTGCATTACTCGACTTTGCGGCGCATCGTCCTTGAATAATGTGTAACCGGTAAATGGTTTGGAGAACTCTGCATAGAAATAAACATAATGTTCGTTTGCCCATCCTCTCGATTTTCTTACGCCTTCAATTCTTCTCGAATCAATAATCTTAATGGTCCCTTCGCTGTAATTATCCAGTCCATGTTTTAAATCGATTATGATATTAGACTGATCAGATTTCGGGAAAGTATATTTGTGAAACCCGCATCGCTCCGTGGCTGTTAATTCTACATTAACATTGTAGTCGTCTAATAAGACTGAATAGTAACCGGGGGACGCAACTTCATTATTATGACTGAAGCGTGAACGATAACCTTCATCCGGATTTTCTTTTGAACCCGGAAGAATTTTTACTTTACCGATAGTCGGCATCAATAAAATATCTGCATAATCAGCAGCGCCAGTTCCGCTAAGGTGAGTATGACTGAATCCCACAATCGAATTATCCGAGTAATTATAACCCGAACACCAGTCCCATCCTTCAATTCCTGTATCTGGACTTAGTTGAACAAGTCCGAATGGAAGAACTGCGCCGGGATAAGTATGCCCATGTCCACCCGTTCCAATGAATGGATTCACGTATTTGTTTAAATCATATTGCGGGTAAATATTCGAGATCAAAAAGCCGGGAAAAATAAAAACAAGTCGCAAAAAATATTTTACTCTGATCATAGAAATTCCTTTTACAATTTTGACGGATGCGTCAATCATCTTATTAATGTGATTCAGCTAAAATAGATCCACTCCGAAGGTCTATGATTAATAATTTAGATTGACCGGCTCTTACTTTAGTACTGATTGAAATACTTCCGAGCTTTAAAAATTTTGTCAGCTCTGTTGATGATTCGTTAACAAGCACTACAAGATAATGATTCTTCATCAGCAGAATGTTTGTAGAGAGCGGTGTATCATCGTAATGATAATTAATATTGCTAATGCCGAGGATGTGTTTTAGTAAATCAGTCAGCGGTTCTTTTTCTCTCGCAAGTTCAACCGGTAAAGGTTCGTGGTAAATATTATTGTTTGAATAGAATTTTTCTGCGGTGCTCTTCTTTATAAACTCGCTTTGCTGGTTATCAAAAGTTGCAATTGTTTCTTTGCTTGTTTGAATGTTGAGGTTATCATATTTCTCGTAAAGTGAAACGGGTATGGAACTGTTTATTAATCCTAATCGTGAAATGCTTTCTGATATCTCGCCAAAAGAATTTCCTTCGAAAGAACCAGTAAACAATATTTTCGTTCCGTTTAAAGATGCTTTAAATAACTCTTCGGCAGCGGAGTCGTTGATAAATTCCACAGAGGGAACAATTACCAGTTTCGATTCTGCTAAACGCTCAGCACTTAATTTGTATTCCGAAATTAACGTGGGCGTAATTCCAAAATGATCTGAAAGTATTCTTACTAATCGTTTCGTAGAGAGGTCGCCGTTTTTTCTACCGGCAAATATTTTTGTATGAGGAATAACAACAATTAATTCAGCCGGTTCGTAATCTTCGATCATGTTTTTTGCAGATTCGAAAAATTTTGAATATTTACTAAGGGTTTCAATTTCAAGTTTTGCAGTTCCATCGGGTCTAAAGAATCCAATTGCAGATTCGTTATCAATCGGCATATAAGGATTAATATTCCACGCCCACTGAACAATTCCGGCGCAGCGCGAGGCAAATCCAAGACCGAATTTTCTATCGAGTAAATTATTTGCAATAGCCGGTGAACGCCACGGTTGGCCATCAATATCTTCCAGTCGCATTAAACCGGTTTCGGAAACAAGATTCGGTTTCTCCGGTACTTTTGTAATCAATCCATCCCACAATAAGTCATCATTCAGCCACCATGTGTGGATCGATGTGTAATCAACAGCGGTGTAATGAAATTGCTGAGAAGGACGAGTTGAAGTGCCGCCTTCATCCTGACCTAATGTAACCAGCGTGTTACTTACAGATTTGATTGTACGCATTAAAGTATCTGCCCAGTTTGTAACAACGTCCTGTGTAAAAAGGTTGAAGTCGATTGCCTTACGCGGGCGGCGGTCTTCTTTGTAAATTCTATATGATAGCTCACTTTCTGAAGGGGGAGAATAAATATCTCCAACTGCATCTCTCCACTTGTTTTGTAATCCTGTTGCTGGAAGATTATACTTTTTGTTAATCCACTTTTGCCATTCGGCTTTTTCGTATGAATCGCCAACAGGAGAATTCTTCCAGATGTCATTCGGCGGAGAATAGGATGGTTCATTTATAAGATCGTAATGAACCCAGCCGATATCTTTATACCGGGTGGTTATTAATGTTATGAATGTTTTTTGCCAATCGAGAGCGCGAGGATCGAGATAAGGGTTTGTACCTCCGTTTAACGGAGGAGTAAATGCAAAGAAATTGAAACAGACTACAATTTCATTTTTAGCGGCGGTAATTACATAAGCATCGAGCGCACGTAAAAATGATTCGTCAATGGCACCTCTGTCCAGCATTGCACGAGACCACGAATTCCATAATCCCGTCCTGATAAAATTTATTCCCGATTTTTTCATTACTTCAAAATCCTTCATCCATACATTTGGATTAGGCTCGAACAAAAATTTTCGATGAACATCGGAGGCCATGTATGTAGTTCCTATAACCGGAAATACTTTTCCATCTTTTCGCAGCCAGTCTTTTGATACGGATATTTTCGGACTATTATATGCAAGTTTGCTGTCGCGCACCCAGAATCCGGTTGTAATTTTATTATTCTGCTGATTAATATTTTCCACCTCCACATCAACTGAATAAAATCCGGCAGAATAGTTTGAGTATCCGTCTAAGGAAATTGTAGCGGTTTTAAAATCGTTTGTTCCGGTTAACTCAAATTTTTTTGTAAACAATACTTTATTCTTTTGACTACGGAGAGTTACGTTTATATTAACGGGATTATAAGAAGTATTGACTGGTTGAAAGAGATTAATTCTTATTAAGGGGATTTCTTTTCTGTGGATTGATGCAAAGATTGGGCTGGCAGTTAATTCGATTGCGCCCTGTAAAGCCCGATCGATAAGTTTTTTAATTAATGCAACAGAATGTTGTGCGTTACTTGTAGAAAAGATCCAGCGTCCGCCGGCATTGCTTCCCTGAAGCCGGTCAATTTCTACAATTGGTGCTGCGAACGGGTAATTACTTTTATTTATCATGTGAACTAATGGACGAATAATCGCATCTCTTGGTCCTGATGAGCCATCCTCTAAAGAAAAATCTTTCCGGGTTGTAAAACGGTATGTTAATTCATAAACTGCGGTTGGATTTTGAAGTTCGCTATTATTGAAAATAAAGTTATTCATTGCAACAGTTTTAACCGGCGCATAAAATGTTTCTGATTGTAATTCAATTTTTTCTGCAGGACCAATCAGAAGTCTCCGGGCGAATGTCTGTTGTGGTATTCCTAAAGTCCAGACAGAATCTTGCCTAAGGACGGGTTGGTAAAACGGAGAACCGCCAATGTTTATAATACTTCCGCCGGTGTTTAGAAAATTTAATATTGTTGGCCATGCATCTAACGGGAATGCCGAACCGCAAGGAAGAACAAACAATGTAAAATTAGAAGAATTAAGAGAATTGTTTAATGATTGGACATCACTGAATACATGAGAATTGTAATTTGTTGTTATCCTTAACAAATCCGTATCACTAATTGCCGGCATATCAACTGTCGGAAAATCTTTTGAGACGAAAAAAGCTACCTTTTTTGCCGGCTGCTGTGAATAAAGAACAATATTAAAAATTAGAAAGAGACAAATAAATTTTCGCATATAAATAAATATTTAATGAGTATTTCTGTTAGTTGTCAAAATAAAATGCATTTGCCGGAATTGGTTTTCTTATTATGCCGGGACCTTCATATTCAACACGTAAATCCTGTGAGCCGCTTTTCTCAAAATAAAAAATCTTGAAAGGATGTTTGCCCGATTCTAAAAATATTTTCCCTGTTACTTCCTTGTTTGAATGTAATCCGTCATTATCAATAATCAGTTGATTATCTATAAATAGTTTGCTTCCGTCATCTGATGTTAAATAAAGAGTGTAATCGCCGGACTTCTCAATATTTAAAAACCCATAGATATCAACTCCGTAGAAATCTTCGCGCGGTTCCACTGATTTTAAATTCAGCTTATTTATTTTACCTTTTTTATCCGGCTTCATCTCCCAGAACTTTGGAAGAACATCCCATTCACCTTCGTAATAGTTGTAGTGCAATCCATTTAGTGCCGGATCGATGAAGCTGATCTGCAATGTTGCCGTGGGACTGCTTCTTCCATTTGCAAGTATCGTCTTAGATTTCAATAGCACCGGAGAAGAAAATTGCAGCGGTTCATTGTACGGTGACGAACTAATATCGGGCTCTGAACCATCAACTGTATAATAGATCTTTACTGAATTAATTTTTGAATTAAGAACCACTTTTTCGTTTTTGTTAAGAACAAGTTCTCCGGCTTCATTGATTGGCGGAGGAACTCTAAAGTTATATCCTTTTTTTGTAAGCAGATCATAATGAAAAAGCAATCGTTCTAAAAAATCATCCAGGTTTTTTGATTTAGCCGGCAACCAAACAACTTCGCTCAAAGCACATAAACGTGGCAACAGCATATATTCAATGTGATCAGTTGTTTCAATACGCTCTGTCCACATATTTGCTTGAGCACCCATTATATATTTAGCTTCTTCATCATTTAGTTGAGTGGGCACCGGTTCAAATGAATATACTTTTTCTAGTGATGTATAACCACCGAAAGCTATTGGTTCTCCACTTAATCCCTGATAATGATCGAAATAGCAATGTGTCCCCGGCGACATCACAACATAATGCTTCAATTGTGCTGCAGCAATACCACCTTCAGTTCCGCGCCAGCTCATTACCGCTGCATTTGGTGCGAGACCTCCTTCAAGTATTTCATCCCATCCTATAATTTTTTTCCCTTTACTGTTCAGAAATTTTTCTATACGCTGAATGAAATAACTTTGAAGCTCATGCTCGTTGTTAAGGTTTTCAGATTTTATTTTCGCCTGACACAATTCACATTTTTCCCAGCGCGTTTTAGGAACTTCGTCCCCGCCTATATGAATAAACTCACCCGGAAACAAACCAACAACTTCGGTTAAAATATTTTCAAGAAACTCAAAAGTTTTATTATTACCCGCACAAAAAACATCATCATAAACTCCCCAGATTGTTCCTACATCAAATGGTCCGCCCGTGCATGAATATTCGGGATATGCGGCAAGAGCTGCGAGTGCGTGTCCCGGCATTTCAATTTCTGGAACAACTGTTATGTATTTTGATTTTGCATACTCAACTGCTTCTCGTATTTGCTCTTGAGTATAAAAACCTCCAAGTGGTTTGCCATCACCCATTGTTTCTTTTCTAATTGAACCGATCTGGGTAAGCCCGGGGTATTTTTTTATTTCAATCCGCCATCCCTGATCGTCAGTTAAGTGCCAGTGGAAAGTATTAATCTTATACGTAGCAAGAATATCAATATATTTTTTTACGAACTCCACCGGAAAGAAATGACGGCAAACGTCAAGGTGAACACCGCGCCATTTAAATCGAGGATAATCTTCAAAAAATCCACAGGGGATCGAAATCTCTTTCGATTTTTCAAGGGGGAACATCTGCAGTAAAGATTGAATTCCATAGAATAATCCCGCACCGGTTCTGCCTTTTATTGAAATGTCGTTTGCAGATATTAATAATTGATATCCTTCTTCGTTGCTAATAGCGGGGTCGAGAATTAGTTTAATTGAATTTACTTCGCTTCCGGTATTAACCATCTGCGAACTGATTATTTCGGAAATAGAAGCACCAAGCAATTCTGCTAATTGATTTAGCTCTCTGTTCTGTGGAGATATTAAAATGGATGTTCTGCTGTTAATACTAAAATTTCCTTCGGTAATTGAATATGAAACGGGTTTTGGAATAATAGGAAGAGTCTGTAAAATAATATCAGAAGGACAGATAAAGAATAAAACGAGTGCAAAAATGATTGATGTGACTTTTTGTTTCATAGGGTTCTCGGAGTTTTATTGATTGCCGG
Source organism: Ignavibacteriales bacterium (assembly GCA_020059785.1). Lineage (GTDB taxonomy): Bacteria > Bacteroidota > Ignavibacteria > Ignavibacteriales > Melioribacteraceae > DSXH01. The sequence goes on from JAGVBL010000230.1 coordinate 12,292, forward strand.
TTTTGTTAAAGCGTGAATATATTTTTATTACAATATAAGTTACCGCGGCAAATAATATTATAAGATAAATCCACATTGTGTTGCCAAGATTGTAAGTCCGGTTAATGTTTGCTGTATAAACCTCCCGGAAAACAAATGATATAAACGTGATGGTAAGTGCTCCCATCAAGTAGATAAAATTCTTAATTGAATTGATTGCCTCCTCTTTTCTGGATGGGTCTAACCAGTATTTTTTATTGGGAATGTTTATCATTTTTTCCGGAGCTCTGCTAATAAAAAAGTTAATAGTTGTGAACAGAATAATTAATGAAAGCATAACTAAATAATAAGTGAGGAAGTAAGAGCTTTTATTCATCCAGCCGTCGGCTCTTCCGCTTGCATTAAAGTGGGAAGCAATTTCTTCGGGTAGTCTGTTGAAATAGAAAGCCGGGATAACAAGCGAGATTATTACAACAAAATAATAGATGAGCAATGGATATTTTGAGTTGTTCATAACAACCGGAATATTTGTAACCAAAAATCAGGAAAATTAATTTTATACAAAAGAGCCAATCCAATAAATAGACTCTTTATTTATTAATAGTTCTAATCGAGATCGATTCCAAATTGTGAAAGATGATGTATAAAGTGCTTTTTGTGAAATATTTCCCATTCGGTTCTGTTTAGCTCTCCAAATGTCGGGTTTATTAATACCGCTTCGGGATTTTTATCAAAGAATTTATAGTAATCTTCAATCTCTATCTTTAGGCTGGTAATAGCATCTTTAAGACTATCAAATTGAAGGGGAAGAAGTCCATCGCCAATTAAAGGACTAATAAAATTTTTCGGAAGTGGACGCTCGCTTAATAAAAATCTTTTCAAAGTCGGAATCTTTTCGGGTGGATTAAAACACTCTACTTTTATTTTGTTATTACTGACTTTTACAGTAAGTAATAAATGTTCAACCATGTGCTGAGAACTCATAATTCCCCACAATGGTTTTGTATCGGGTGATAATTTTTCCATTTGATCTAAAAAACGATTTAAGTCCTTATCCATATTCTCCCTTTCTGTTATTTTCGTTTACAACCTAATTATTGGTAAGGAATATTTCAAATCAAATTAGTCCAATTGCTTCTGTTTTGTTGAATATTGTTTTGAATAATAACTTTTTTCTTGAAGGAAAAGTTAATTATGTTTATCATAATGCAAGAATATTTTTATAAAAACTCTTTCTGCATTACTTGAACAGTATCGGAAAAGAAAATGGGTTCTCAGCAATTATTATTAATTGTCGTTGGTGTAATTATAGTAGGGTTATCCGTATACTCCGGATTAATCATTATGCGAAACTATTATGAAGTTAGCAACAGGGATCAGTTAATAAACACATTAAATGATATTGGACTGCTTGCACAACAGCATTATAAAAAGCCCACAGTCCAGGGAGGCGGTGGCGGAACGTACACCAGATTTACACTTCCACGGCAATTTAGAACAACAACAGCAGGAAATTTCAGTGCTTCTGTAAGAACAACAAGAGTTGATTTTACTGCGACAGGTAAAGAAATCGGCCGAAACGGCAGAACAGTAGTAAGAGTAACAGCAAGAGTAGATCAAAACGGAATTCGATTTACAATTACGAATTGAATTAAATGAATTTAGAAAACGAAAACACCAATTATGTTAAATACCTTATAGAGCTTTCGCAATCCGGCAGAAAGAATGCTTTCTTTGATCTATGTGAAATAAATTTAAGGAATATTTTTACAGTTGCATACCGACTCTATCCGGATTATGAAAAAGCGCAACAGATCACTCTAAAAACTTTCCTAATTGCATGGGAGAATATTAAAGCATTCGATTCAAAAAAATCGTATGTGCTCTGGCTAAAAAGTGTAGCAATTAAAGCGGCGATTAAGGAGTTATCAAAACCGGGTACATCATTAAACCCGGTAAAGAGTAAAACTATTTATGCACATGAACATGAGAGAATTGAGAACCTAATTATGAATCTTCCAAATGAAGACCGGATTATTTTCGTCCTTCACGATTTAGAAGGATTTGATTACGATGAAATGAAAAGTTTTTTAGAAGAGTTAACACCTGATGAAATTAAATCGAAATTAATTGATATACGCGAACGCTTAATGAGAGACCTGAGCTTATGAACTGCGAAGAAATTAAAATAAGCTTGCACGATTTTGTTGATGAATTACTGGATGATAAACGTAAAAGAGAAATTGAAGCACACTTAAAAACATGCAATAACTGTTTTGCTGAATACAAAAGAGTTAAAAAGTTCTTCGATAAGTTGAAAAACATGCCGTATACTATCGAAGCTCCGGCAAATTTGGTTGAAATACTTTCCGGCGAACTTCTTAAAAAAGCTGTAGCCGAACAACAGGAAGAACAAACAAAACCAAAAGTTAAGATCAACAAGATAAAGCGCGAGCAGGTTAAACAGGAAAAATTATTGAAGAATTCTCGCGGTGCAATTAGAAAAAGCCGTGTTACAAAATCGATCTTTACAACAAAAATATCAGCTCCCATTGTTCCAAGGTTCGGTCTGGAAGCGAGGAAAACTATTTTAACTTTGCTGCCCCTTGTACTATTTGCAGTCGGATATTTCATTTACGATTTCTTGCTTATTAATTCTCCATGGAAAGTTAGAACAATAACAGGCAATGTTATTATTAACGGACAAATAAGAACAACCGAAAGATGGCAAGAAAACGAAAGTCTGGTTACCGATAATTATTCCAAAGCGGTTATTAATGTTCCTAAGACCGGCAGAATTGAAGTTGATGCTAATTAATTTTTGATTCTTCTGAAAGCAAAAGATAAAGGGAACAAGCTTAAGTTTTTGAAAGGTTCGATAAGGGTGATTAATAATAATTTGTTTCCATACCTTACAATTGAAATTGACCATTCGCTGGTATATGATAGAGGCGGAACGTTTGAGATTACTATTGACGATAATTCCTACGCAAATATTAAAGTAGAATATGGTTATGTAGAGATAGAACAAAACGGTAGAAAGTTTTATGTTGACGATGGATATACTTGTGAAATCCGTCCTAATACACACCCGGGAGTTCCTTACAGGGTTGATGCTTCTGATGAATTAAAAAGTGAAATAAGGAAACTGGATTATGAAGGCGGGGGGGATGAATCGGTTCAAAAAATAATTTCTATTGCAACCGAAAGTGACATGCTTACATTATTGGGGTTAATCCCGAGATCATCGGAATCATACAGGTCTGTTCTCTTCAATAAAATTTCTGCTTATTATCCGCCGCCGCCCGGGGTTACATTAGCAGGAATTGTAAAGCTTGATCCAGATATGCTTGAAAAATGGTGGTTCGAGATAGAGTGGCAAATCTAATTCTAAATTTTATCGATGCTTAATAAAGAATGATCGTCTTCAATTTTTTCTATCTCTTCTTTCAACTTCGGCAAAATATTTAGAACCAATAAACCGAGCGGACCGGAAACAAAACCGATAAGAAACCAATTCTTAGTAAAACGATCTTGTTTTTTTGCAGTATATGAACACAACGTCCCGAAAATTAATCCGGATATTGCCAGCCATAAGCCAATCATAATTACTCCTTTTTGTTAAGAGTAATATTAATCTATTTAAGTGAAAGCAAGGTTAAGAAATTGTTAAGTAATTAATAAGAAATTGTTAAGAAGTGAAATAGCGAATAATTTTAAAACGTTAACCAAAATTCTTAAAAGTTATTTCCCGTAGAAGTTAATAAGGATTTATAAATAGTGTCAAATAGAATGAATAGAAAAATTTTTGGATTTTTATTCTCGTAAATGTTCAGGATTTTTAGGTTGTCACTGCGGGTGATCTCTTTCGGGAGAGGAGATGATTGTGGTGAAGTTAATTCACAAGAAAGGGTTAATAACCGCAATCTCCGTATATAGTACGGAGGCCGCAGTGACATTATAATAACAGCAATCCGAACTGAAGCATTTTTATCACCCAATCCGGAATCCCGATTAACTGACCCAGACTTTTTACCCTGTACCACCAGCAGTCATCATAATTTTTTTGAAGAATACTCATTAACATTTCTTTATTTTTTTTATAAGCAATCAACTGATTTTTATTAAGTCCGCTTTCTAACTCTTCTTTTGTAAAGTTATCGAATTCGGGTTCAAAACGAAAAGCAAATTTCATTTTATCCAGCGTATAAAAATCGCTTGTTAATATTGTTTTTAATTCCAGCAAGGACCTCTTCCGGAGTGTGTCATTTTCTTTTATTACAATAATCTGCTTAAGTGAATCGTTAACAGGAATTTTTTTTGTTGTATCGCCCATTGATTTAACTGATTGGGCATAAATTGAGGAAATATGAAAAAGAATTATTAACGATAAAAATTTCACAAACGATTTGTTTTAGTGTTTTGATTATACTTCGATTGAATGAATCGGTTCCTTGGGGATGGGATAAAAAAATCAGTCCCGAAAGAACTTATTCCTCCGGGACCGAATAGAAAAATTATTTCTTTGAATCAATTTGTTTTAGCAATTCATCACAAGCGGCTTTTAACTGCTCATCAACACCTTTCGAAATCCAGTTTACAGAATTTTCTAATACGATATCAGGAACAGCAGGACCGAGTTCCTGATTTTTATCCGTTGCTTTAGTAAACCATCCTCTGAAAGGCAATCGAACAAATGAACCGTCAATCAAACCTTTGCCTCCGGTTGAGATTACAGAACCGTTTGTTGGATAACCGACAAGCTTTCCAATACCAAGTGTTTTATATGCGTGCGAAAATATTTCTGCATTGGAATAACTTCCTTCGTTACAGAGTGCTATAGAAGGTTTTGTCCATGCTGCAAATACAAGACGTTCGCCTAACGGATAGTATTCGCGGTATTTCAGTTTATCCTTTTCAAGATCATTGCTTGCACCGCGAGGAATTGTATAAGCGTGCTGTTTGTAATTTAGAACGGTCATCAAATAATCTGTGGTTGATCCGCCACCGTTGTAGCGGACATCAATCAATAAACCGTCTTTGCCATATCCCGCAGCAGTTAACTCTCTCTCAAACACTTCGAAGCTCGGGAAATCCATTCCCTGAATATGGATATAACCTAACCTTCCATTGGAGTATTTATCGACTAATTTTTTCCTTTCGGCAACCCACTCGGAATACATTAACTGTCTTAACGTAGTAGTCGGACGGATTACAACCTCTCTTTCTTTTCCATCTTTACCTTTTACAGTCAGTAAAACTTTTTCATCTGCTTTTGCATTCAACAACTCAAAGAAATTATTATCCGGGTTATAGCTGCTTCCGTCAACAGCAGTGATAACATCATCAACAAAGAGTTTGCTTGTAGATTTATCAGCCGGTGAATCCGGAATTACACGCAATACTTTCATTCCATCTTTGACCGGCATTAATTCTACACCAAGCAGTCCCGTCGCATCTCTCTGTGTTTCTCCACGCTCCTGTGAAGTAAATCCAATGTGACTTGCATTCAATTCTCCGAGCATATTATTGAACATATCTCGCATATCATTGCTTGTCGATGCAATCAAGCAGAGTTCCTGATATTTCTTTTTAAGAGAATTCCAATCATAACCATGGAATTGCGGATCGTAGAATCCATCGCGGATAGCTCTCCATGCTTCTTCAAAAATCTGTTTACGTTCAGCCGGATAATCAATTTTCATTTTGGCAGAATACGGCAGTACTTCCGGTTTATCAGCTTTAATGTCGTGCCGGGTTAATGATCCGCCCATTTTCATGTAATATAGATACTTACCTTCTTTATCAATGTTTACATTCATCGGGTTGGAACCGCCCTTAGTAAGTTCTTTTAGATCCTTTCCATCCCACTTAATACTGTAAAGATCTCTTCCTTTAGCAGTACTGCTTTGTGCTGTATAGAAAAATGTTTCGCCATCTTTAGAAATTATCAGATTACCTTCATTACCGGGGAAGTTTGTAACCTGAACAACACGTTCATGAATTCTATCGAAATCAATCTTAATCGGTTTAACTTTCGGTTCATCCTTTTTAGCTTTATCATCTTTAGCTTTATCATCGGCGGGTTTTGGTGCAGCCGGTTTATCTGTTGCAGGTTCTTTTTCGTCCCAATCCTGTCTTGTTTTTTCCCAATCTTCTTTCTTTAGCCACACAAACCAGATATCTGTATTTCTGTTATTTCTTTCCGAAGTAAAACCGAGTTTCGATCCATCAGCGCTCCAGAAAGGATTTCCGTCTGAACGGGGATGCATTGTTATGTTAACAGGTTTTATAGAATTATCGGCGGCATGTATAAATACTTCCTGATTAAAATAGAGATCGTCTTGAGAGTAAGCGAGCCACTTATCATCCGGGCTCCATGTAATATTTTGAGGAGCGTTCCAGCCTTTATGAAGAATTTTTTCGTTGTTTAATTTTCCATCGCTGGAAATATCTGCAACAACAAATTCTTTTACATCTTTACCACGCACATAAGCTATTTTCTTTCCGTCATTTGATATTGCCGGAGAAGTTTCATCGCCGTCGGTATTTGTAAGTCTTACAATACTATGTTTTAACGATTTGAAAATGTTCGGCTGCTTTGGATCTGCGGATTTAAGAAGATAGAATTCGTAATTATTATCTGCACGGTCGGATGCAAATATTAAGGTTGTATCGCTAAGCCATGCAAAGTCGGTATCGCGATATGGTGAATCTGAAACGTTAATACTTCTCGATTTATCCTTATCAGCTTCTTTAATAAAAATTTCTCCGCGGATAGAAAATGCTAACAATTTCCCGTTTGGAGAAACTTCGTAAGCAGTAGCATTGTTGTTGAAAGTTTTTATTTCAACCGGATCGAAACGGTCGTCTGCACTTATAAAGACATCAACTTTCTTGGTTCCACCGCCCGAGGTTTTCATTAAGAAAATATTTTTTTCCTGTTCGTACACAATTGATGTTCCGTCTGTAGAAAGTGAGAAGTAGCGGATTGAATGGTC
>JAGVBL010000243.1 GCA_020059785.1 Ignavibacteriales bacterium
AAAAAAAGAAAGCACAATTCGTAAACAATTAAGCAATGTTCGAAAAGACTTCGAAGTGAAGGCGGCATATTTTAGCGGTGTATCTAACAATATATCATGGAGTGTTAAAATGAAAAAAGCCGCTAATATTCAAACCGAAGTTCGAGTTGAAGAGCACAAACCATTCACAGTTGCTTACATAAGACATATCGGTGCTTACAAAGGAAATGAAGAGCTCTTTGGAGAATTGTTTAACAAGCTCTGTACATGGGCTAATCCACGTGATCTATTATGTATTCCAGAAACCAAGTTTTTAACTATTTACCACGATAACCCTGAGATTACGGAAGATGAGAAGTTGCGCATTAGTGTTTGCATTTCCATTCCGAAAGAAGCCTCTGTTGAAGGAGAAATTGGTAAAATGGAAGTGCCTGGAGGTAAGTATGCTGTAGCAAAATTCGAAATATTTGGTAATCAATTTCAAGAAGCTTGGGATTGTATTTACGGCGGCTGGTTACCCGCCAGCGGCTACCAACCGGATGACCGCCCTTGCTTTGAATTGTATCTTGGAAACCCCGAAGAGCATCCGCAGAAAAAACACATTTTCGAAATTTACGCGCCGATTAAACCTTTATAAAAATTCTAAAAGCGTCCGGTAAAATATTTTTACCGGACAGCTAATAATTTACCCTTCCAAACTCAACAGGAATGGATTTTCAAGTGCATTAACAACCCATCTTAAAAATCGAATTGCATCTGCACCATCTATTATTCTGTGATCGTAAGAAAGTGAAAGCGGCATCAACAATCTTGGTTCAAACTTTCCGTCAATATAAACGTGTTCGTAAGCTGATTTAGACACACCAAGGATCGCAACTTCGGGTGAATTTACAATTGGAGTAAAATATGTTCCACCTATTCCACCAAGGTTGGAAATTGTAAAGCATCCGCCCTGCATCTCTTCCAGTGTAAGCTTTTTATCGCGTGCTTTCCTGCTTATCTCATTCAGCTCGACTGAAATCTCGGTAATATTCTTTTTATCAACATCTCGTATTACAGGGACCAACAAACCTCTATCTGTATCCACAGCAATTCCAATGTTGAAATATTTCTTAAAGACAACCTCATTCTTCTCCATATCAACGCTGGAATTAAATTGCGGAAAAACTTTCATTGCAGATGCAATTACTTTAAGCAGAATTCCTGTAACAGTAAGTTTGCCGCCGGCTTCTTCAACTTTCTTACCGAATTGTTTACGGAGTTTTTCAAGCTCGGTGATATCGGCTTTATCGAATTGTGTTACGTGCGGTATGGTTGCCCATGCATAGCTTAAATGCTCGGCAGTCTTACGGCGAATGTTACTCATTGGCTGACGGTCGATTTCTCCCCACTTACTAAAGTCCGGTAAAGTCTCTTTTGGAATTGAGACGCCACCACCTACCAATCCGCCTTTCTGAATCTGCTGATTGAGATTTTTAGCGAATGATTTAACATCTTCAATTGAAATTCTTCCGCCGGGTCCACTTCCTCTAACACCGTCAATATCAATTCCTATCTCACGTGCAAATCGTCTTACAGAAGGTGCTGCCGGAACAACAACTTTCGAGATATCTTTAGGAGCTGAAATTGTCTGCGGCATGTGAGTATGTTCTTTAGGCACGGGCAATTGAGAATTAGGAATTGAGAGTTGAGAAACTTTTTCAATATCAGTTTGCTGATATAAAACTTTTTTTGCTTCAGCTAATTCTTGTTTTTGAACATTCTCAATTTTCAACTTGTCCGACATCTTTTCGGCGGATTCTGAATTCTCAATTATCAATGCAATTGATCCAACCGGTACTTTATCCCCATCCTTCACTTTAACTTCTTTTACTATTCCGCCAACTTCTGTGGGTATTTCAACTGTTGCTTTGTCCGTTTCAATTTCCAGAACAATCTGATCCGGTGCAATCTTATCGCCGGTTTTGACCAGAACTTTTGTTATTTGTGCTGAAGAAATATTTTCTCCAAGCGGAGGAATTTTAAATTCGTAGATCGAAACCGATTGGTTGTTAGTTTTTTGGTTATCGGTTTTCGATGGCTGGTTGGCTGGTAATTGTGGTTCTAAATCTTTTTGTTTTGATTTCACTTCAATAACATCCTTTGAATTATTATCACCATATAACTGATCATTGACAACCGATAACGGCTCACCAACTTCTACAGAAATTAAAGACTCGCCAACATTAGCTTTACTTCCTTCCTTTACGAATACTTCTTTAACTTTTCCGGCAAACTCTGATGGCACTTCAACTGTAGCTTTGTCTGTTTCTATTTCTACAACAACCTGGTCTTTACCAATTGTATCGCCGGGTTTAACCAATACTTTTATTACGTCTGCAGAATTAATTCCATCACCTAAAAATGGTAATCTAAAATCAACTGTCATTTTATTTCCTCTATAATATTCTTCAATTAATGTGAAGAATTCCTTCAAAAATTATTAACAAATTCTTCATCCCGAAAAATCGGGATTAAGAATGACAATATTATGATTTATACTTTAGCCGGATTTGGTTTGTCCGGATTAATTCCTAATTCCTTCTGTGCTTTCTTAACCACTTCTGTTTTAATTTTCCCTTCCTTAGCAAGAGAATGAAGTGAGGCATAAACAATATGCTTTGCGTCTACTTCAAAGAAATCTCTAAGAGATGCACGTCCTTCGCTTCTTCCATATCCATAAGTACCTAATGAATGAAGAGGACCGGGAAGCCATTTTGCAATTGAATCACTTGACAATTGAACATAATCGGATGCAGCAACAAAGACACCGTTCTCGCCCTTAGTTATATTAGCAATGTAAGGTAATTTGGCTTCCTTATCCGGATGCATCATATTCCATCTTTCGGTTTCCTGTGCATCAAGATGAAGATTCTTATAACTTGTCACACTCCAGATATCGGCAGCAATATTATAATCGTTCTCTAATTTCTCTGCTGCTTTAATAACCTCGTTTAATATTGTTCCGCTGCCAAGAAGCTGAACCTTTCCTTTAGCATTCTTTAACTCGCTCTTCTTAAATTTGTACATTCCTTTTAATATTCCATCTTTCACATTACCCGGCATTTCCGGCTGAGGATAATTTTCATTCATTACGGTTATATAATAGAATATGTTTTCTTGTTTTTCGTACATACGGTAAATACCATCGCGGATAATTACTGATAATTCGTATGCAAATGCCGGATCGTAAACCATAAGATTAGGTATAGTGTACGAAAGTAGTAAACTATTTCCATCCTGATGCTGAAGTCCTTCGCCGGCAAGCGTTGTTCTACCGGCAGTTGCACCTAGAAGAAATCCTTTGCAACGCATATCCCCGGCAGCCCAGGCAAGATCTCCTATTCTCTGGAATCCGAACATTGAATAGAATATGAAAAACGGAATTGTGTTTATTCCGTGAGTTGCATAAGCAGTACCGGCAGCAATAAATGAAGACATAGAACCGGCTTCTGTAATTCCTTCTTCCAGAATCTGTCCGTTCTTTGCTTCTTTATAATAGAGTAAACTATCTTTATCAACAGGTTCGTAAAGCTGACCGGCGTGCGAGTAAATACCGATCTGGCGGAATAGTGCCTCCATACCGAATGTTCGTGCTTCATCGGGTACAATCGGTACAACGAGATGACCGAGATCTTTATCACGTAAAAGCTTTGAAAGAATTCTAACAAAGACCATTGTTGTAGAAACTTCCCGTCCTTCAGTACCTTTATAAAATTCTTCAAAAACTTCTTCCGATGGAGTTTTAACAGGAATAGCTTTTACAACTCTCTTGGGAACATAACCACCAAGCTTTTTCCTTCTCTCCTTCAAATAAGTTATTTCAGGACTATCCTCTGACGGGCGGTAAAAAGGAGCTTTAACAACTTCATCATCACTAATCGGAATTCCAAATCGGGTTCTGAATTCTTTCAACTCATCTTCATTTAATTTTTTCTGCTGATGAGTAATATTCTTTCCTTCGCCGGCTTCACCTAATCCATAACCTTTAACTGTCTTAGCAAGAATAACTGTAGGGGCATCCTTGTGTTCAAATGCAGCTTTGAAGGCAGCATAAACTTTTTCGGGATCGTGACCGCCCCGTTTCATTTTTTCAAGTGTTTCATCAGAATATTTTTCAACAAGCTTAAGCAGTTCGGGATACCTTCCAAAGAAAGTATCTCGAATGAATTTACCACCACGGACAATATAATTCTGTGATTCACCGTCAATCATTTCATTCATTCGTTTTACAAGAAGACCGTTTTTATCATGATCAAAAAGTGGATCCCAATCGCTACCCCATATAACTTTAATAACGTTCCAGCCCGCACCACGAAAGTTAGCTTCAAGTTCCTGAATGATATTTCCATTGCCGCGAACAGGTCCATCAAGGCGCTGTAAATTACAGTTGATTACAAAAATCAGGTTATCAAGTTTTTCTCTTGCTGCGAGAGAAATAGCGCCAAGTGTTTCAGGTTCATCGGTTTCACCATCACCAAGAAACGCCCATACCTTCTGATCAGTATGCTGCTTCAATCCTCTGTCTTCAAGGTAACGCGCAAACCGTGCCTGATAAATTGCCTGAATTGGTCCAAGTCCCATTGATACTGTGGGGAATTCCCAGAAGTCCGGCATAAGCCATGGATGGGGATAAGAAGATAAACCGCCGCCGGGTTTTAATTCTCTTCTAAAATTTTCTAATAGTTCTTTGGATATTCTTCCTTCTAAAAATGCACGTGCATAAATACCGGGCGCTGCATGACCCTGGAAATAAATTATGTCGCCGGGATGATTTCCATCCTTACCTCTAAAGAAATGATTGAACCCAACCTCATATAAAGTTGCAGCAGAAGCGTAGGTTGAAATATGTCCGCCAATTCCCGATTCTTCCTTATTAGCACGAACAACCATTGCCATAGCATTCCATCGTATCAAACTTTTAATACGGCGTTCAATTTCTCTTCCGCCGGGGAAAGGCGGCTGGATCTCTTTGGGAATTGTATTTATGTATGGAGTGTTTGCAGTAAATGGAAGCTCTACGCCCGACTCGTGAGCATATACACTTAAATTATGAAGCAGTTCTTTAACTTTTTCCGGTCCGCTTGATTGTAGAACATATTCTAATGATTCGAGCCATTCTCTTAATTCCAGTTCATCAATAAGAGATTGACCATTATTGTTAGTGTCGCTCATTTATTAATCCTTTGTATCTTAACAAAAAGTAATAGAATTTGAAAAGTAGTTACAAATTTATGAATTATATTATAGTATTTCTATTTATGAAGGATAACAACGTCTTAGTTTGGAGAGTTCATTTATAATAAGCGGAATAGAATTAACTACCCCGCACAATAAATTTAGTTATCAGTTTCATATTGAATTGGCTGCTTGTTCTCTTCAACAATTAATGCTCTATTTTTATTGATTGTTTTCGTTTAGCAACTATAACATCTGTAAAACCGCTAATTGCAGAAACAAAAAACCCTAATACAAATAATGTGAATGAGATGCTGTGGTTATACCAATCATCAAAAAAACCATGTGTGGTTGGAAAACGATCGGCAAGTGCTAAACTAAAAAGAAAAAGAGGAATAAAAATCAGGTAAATTGAATTAGGATGATCCTTAATAAAATCACTTAATTTGTTTCTAAGACCAATAGATTTTTCATTTCTGAGGAAAAGAGGCAGTGCAAAAAGAGACTAACTAAATACATAAAGCACATACCACAGATGATGCCAGCTTAAGCTTCCTCCGAGCGGATATGGTACAAAATTGAAAACGGTTTTCCAGAATTCCCAATAATTTGAGAAATGAATTCCATGATAAAGTCTATCGTAATAGATTGGAAGCGTACCCGAAATCGGGTGATGAAAGTTATTAAATTGAGATTGCATTATAAAGCCAATCTCTGTTTTTTAGTATAGCTCCACATACTTCCAGC
>JAGVBL010000083.1 GCA_020059785.1 Ignavibacteriales bacterium
ATCTTAATGCCGACTTAAAAGCATTTACGGAATTGATGAAACATGTTAAGGAAATTGACAGCGATAAACACACAATAATAATGATTCAGCCAGAGAATGAAATAGGAATGCTTCCTACTGCAAGAGATTATCATCCGCTGTCAAATAAAAAATTTGAAGAACCGGTTCCGTATGAATTAATTGATTACTTAAGAAAGAACAGGAATAATCTTGTTCCGGAATTTGCAGAAGTGTGGGGAAAAAATGGATACAAAGAATCCGGCACGTGGGAAGAAGTTTTTGGAAAAGGATTTCACACAGATGAAATTTTTATGGCGTGGTATTACGCAAAATTTACTGATGCAATTGCTGAGGCGGGGAAATCAATTTACCCTCTGCCAATGTTTGTTAACGCCGCTTTAAATCGTCCCGGTCGATTGCCCGGTTCGGGTTATCCGAGTGCCGGACCGCTACCACATCTGATGAATATCTGGAAAGCCGGCGCACCGTCAATCGATTTTCTCTCTCCCGATTTTTATTTCCCCAATATTAAACACTGGAGTGATCTTTATACACGTCAGGGAAATCCGCTCTTTATACCCGAGCATGATTTCAATAATACTGTTGCAGCTAAAGCAGCATTTGTTATTGGACATTATGAAGCAATCGGATTCTCTCCGTTCTCAATTGAGTCCACTGATAAACCTGAAAGCGAACCGATCGGAAAAGTTTATAATTTGATTAAGCAGCTAATACCGGTTATCACGGCTAATCACGGTCAGAAAAGAATTGAGGGATTTCTGTTCGATAAAGAAATACAGGAAAGTGTTTTTACACTTGGTGATTATGAATTTACTGTTAAGCATAGCTACACACTTGGATACGAAGCAAATTCTAAAAACGAATCCTGGGAAACATCTGGTGCAATAATTGTTCAGACAGGTGAAAATGAATTTTATGTTGCCGGATCTGGATTTGTAATGACATTCAAAAATATTAAGAACCCTAATCTTACAGTTGGAATTCTAAATACTGATGAAGGTAAATTTGAAAATGATAAATGGAAGGTAATAAGACACATGAACGGCGATCAGACTCATCAAGGAAGACATGTGCGTGCATTTGTTAATGATTTTTCAATTCAGCGATTTGAGTTATACAATTATGAATGAACATTCCATAAAAAATAAATGCGTATAACTATAGGAATGATACGATGAAATTGCAGAATGCTTTATGGTTTTGTTTGGTAATGTTAGTAACTATTACGGATGGACAGAGCCAATCAGACCCGCGTAAAACATGGATCGCAGATAATGGAAACGGAACATTTACAAATCCTATTTTCTTCGATGAGTTTTCTGATCCGGATTTAATTCGTGTTGGAGACAATTATTATCTAACCGGAACAACAATGCACACCATGCCCGGTCTTCCAGTTCTCCATTCAAGAGATCTTGTAAACTGGACATTCCTGAGCTACGCAATGAACAAATTAGATTTGGGTCCCGAGTTTAGATTAGAAGATGGTAAAGAAATATACGGACAAGGCATCTGGGCACCGTGTTTTCGATTTCATAATGGAAAGTTTTATATCTGGTCTAATGTAAACAGGAAAAAGACTCAATTATTTACATCAACAAATCCAACAGGGCCATGGATTCATTCCGAAATGAATGTTTCGCTTCATGATCTTTCAGTACTTTTTGATGATAACGGAAAAACTTATGTTGTATGGGGATATGATGAATTACGCTTAGCAGAACTAACAGATGATTTGAAGGATTTCAAACCTGGAACTGAAAAAATAATTATCCCTAAAGGAAGCGGTGCCGGTGAAGGATGCCACTTCTATAAAATTGATGAAAAATATTATATCACTTCAACAAACTGGGATCCGGTTTGCTACCAGGTTTGTGCACGTGCTGATAATCCTTATGGCCCATATGAAATTACAACCATTAGTGCCGAAGAAAATTTAGGTATAGGAACCGGATGGAGATTACCTTACTCTGAAATGGAGAAACAATTCAAAGTTGTTCCGCCACCGGAAAATTTTGTTGGATGTGTTACACTTCACCAGGGAGGAATTGTACAAACTCAATCCGGTGAGTGGTGGGGATTTTCAATGATGGATCATAATTCGGTTGGAAGACTTTTGTGCTTATCTCCGGTTACTTGGGAAAATAGCTGGCCCTATTTTGGATTACCCGGTAATCTTACCCGCACACCAAGAACGTGGATTAAACCAAATACTGGATTCAGTTCGAAGCCCATAGCTCCCTTTGAGCGAAGTGATGATTTTTCAGATTCAATACTAAAACCGGTGTGGCAGTGGAATCACGTTCCAGTTGATATAAATTGGTCACTCTCTGAAAGGAAAGGTTATTTATGTTTAAAATCGATGCCAGCAGAAAATTTTTGGTATGCAAAAAACACACTAACTCAGCGCGCAATCGGACCGGAATCAATTGCAACAACTGAATTAGAAATAACCGGATTAAAACCCGGTGATGTTGCCGGACTGGCACTGCTAAATTATCCTTATGCATGGATCGGAATTAATTGCGGGGCAAACGGCTACGAGATTCAACAATTCGATCAGCGGACAGACATTCTTGAACGCTTAAAATTCGATTTGAAGAAAATCTGGCTACGCATTGAATGCAACTTTGATACTGAGTTTGCATGGTTCAGTTATAGTATCGATGGCAAAACATTTTTACCGCTCGGCGAAAAATTTATAATGGCTTATCAGCTTAAAACATTTCAGGGCGTCCGGTTTGCATTGTTCAATTACAACATAAATAGTGTTGAAGGAGGAGTTGCTTCATTTAATTCATTCGACCTATATGAACCACGGCCATACGGATTAACCAAACCGATTCCTTATGGAAAAACAATTTCACTAATTAACATTGCCGATAACACTGTACTTGTTAACTGGAAGAATTTTTTAAGACCGGTATCATCCGATAACGAACTTGCAAAAGGTAAAGCTTCCCATTTTAAAGTTATTGATAGAGGAAATGGAAGAATTGTATTACAATCAGAATTAGATGGCGGTTTTGTAACCGTAAAAGATGATGGCAGAATGAGCGAGGCGCAAATAGAAAAAAATGATGGCGGAGAATCATCAACATTTCAATGGATTGATATGCTTAAGAATGATTTGATGTTACTATCGCTTAAAACACACCGTTATCTTTCTGTTGATCCTAATGCAGGAAGTCTTTGCTCTGCAGATTCTAAAGGAGCCAGACCTGATAGAAAAGACGGATCTTCTTTTAAATGGTTTATTATAGATTAATAATAATCTTATGATAAGGATACTTAATTAATTATTAAACCAGGATAATTTGGAAGCGTACCCGAAATCGGGTGATGAAAGTTATTAAATTGAGATTGCATTATAAAGCCAATCTCTGTTTTTTAGTATAGCTCCACATACTTCCAGC
>JAGVBL010000218.1 GCA_020059785.1 Ignavibacteriales bacterium
CATTCCTAATGCAGCAGAAATTGAAGTAGATGCATGTCCGGCTCCGAATGAATCATATTCACTTTCAGTCCTTTTAAGAAATCCGCTTATTCCATTTAGTTGACGTATAGTTCCTAATTGGTCTCTTCTTCCAGTAACTATTTTATGTGGATATGCCTGATGACCGGTATCCCAAACAATTTGATCGACCGGAGTATTAAAAACACGATGAAGTGCAACAGTTAACTCAACTGTACCAAGTCCTCCACCAAAGTGTCCCCCAATTTGAGAAATAACATCAACCATGTATTCACGGATATCGGAGCAGAGTGTCTTTAGCTCTGGACCAGAAAGGTTCCTAATATCTTGAGGAGAATCGACTTTGAATAAAACCTGGTATTTTGATTTATCTACTTCAACCATATAATTCCATTTATAATTATTGTTTTAGCCCGTTTTCGAACTGCCTTTTTATTTCTGTTACTTTTAACTCGGCTTCCTTTAGACTACTATAACAATTTTTAGCCAAATTAATTCCCTCTTCGTATAATTTTATTGAATCTTCAAGACCAATTTCACCCTTTTCAAGGATATCGGAAATTTCCTGAAGTCTTTGAAGAGAATTTTCAAACGAGCTTTCTTTTTTCTTTGTCATATTAAAGTTTTATTTCTCCATCGTAAAATTTAATTTCAGTTGATTTTTCTTTTTCGAAATTCTTTGAACGGGGAACAATTCTACCATTTTGTTTGACTATTGCAAAACCTCTTTTGAGCGCATTATTTATATCAAAGCTATTTATTCTACTTTCAAGAAGTGTAAGCTTATTTTTATAAACCGAAAACCGATTATCAAAATAATTCTGGAATCTATAAATAAGGTTATCTAAAAATTGAAATTCATTTTTGATCAGATCAAACGGATATCTAAATCCGTAAGAAGTGATTTTTCTACTTACTTCATCTTTTGAATCAGAAATAATTTCCAATATTTTCTGCGTGAAATAATAGGAAAAATCGTCTATAAAGGCAAAGAGTTCTTCTTTATTAGGTGTTGCAAGCTCCATAGCTGCCGATGGTGTTGGTGCCCTTAGGTCGGCTACAAAGTCCGAGATGGTAAAATCAATTTCATGCCCAACAGCACTGATAACCGGAATTTTAGAAGCGAAAATAGCACGTGCAACAACTTCTTCATTAAATGCCCATAAATCTTCTAATGAACCTCCCCCCCGTCCTACAATAATTACATCTATATCTTTCTGCTTATTCAGGAGTTTAATACTATCTGCAATTTCTAGGGCAGCTCCTTCGCCTTGAACTTTACACGATGCAATTATGATTTCTGCAAGCGGATATCTTCTTGATGCAATATTTTTCATATCCTGAAAAGCAGCTCCGTCTATGGCAGTTACAACACCAATCTTCTTTGGAAATCTGGGAATAGGTTTTTTGAATTTTTCATCAAATAAACCTTCGGCTGATAATTTCTGTTTTAGTTTTTCGAATGCAGCTTGTAATTCACCAATGCCAGCTGGTTTCATAGAGCGGATATCAATCTGGTAATTACCGCGCGGCGGATAAACTGTTATTCTGCCTTGTATAATTACTTTAATTCCATCCTGTGGTGTAAAGAAGACGTAGTTGTTGAGACCTTTCCACATCGTGCAGCTTATCTGTGCGCCGGTATCTTTCAAAGTAAAGTACCAGTGACCGGAGACGTGTGCTTTGAAGTTGGAGATTTCGCCGACTACTTCAATGTTGGAAAATTGATCTTCAAGAGCAACTTTTATTTGACTGGTTAATTCACTTACAGTCAATATTCTTTTCAACTCATTCATATTTTTTATTAGATTCAAAGATATACCATATAATTATCTATAAAAATTAAGGACATAATTTATTGACTTCATAAAATAGCTTTATTAATTTTCTCTTAGACCTCAGGGCATTAAATTGTAAGCCACTAATTATTCCTAGCGAAGCCCAACTAGATTAAAATTTTACTCCTCAAATTAATGTTAACTGGAAGAAGATACAATTAGGAATAAATTCTTCCTTTACTGTTTCACTATTATGGAACAATAATAAACAGAATTTTTACGTTAATTGGAGGAACGGATGTATTCAAAAATCAACATTTTAGTTTTTATTACAATTCTCAATTTAATTTCATTCAGTAAAGGTGTCTCGCAAATCGTTGTCAATATTGAGAGACCACCGCTTAATCAAATTACCGTACAAGATTTGTGGAAGCTTACTTTAAACAATCCGACTAAAGAAACATTCACAGTATACTTATTTGGGACTGTTAATGAACCTTCAATAGGACAAATATATGAAGGCACCTCATCAGAGTTCCAAATAAAACCGGGTATACAAAGAATTCAATTTGCTGATTTAAAGATCACTTCAAATTTTTTAATTAGGGAATATGAAGAAGTTATAACAAGAACCGGTGTGGCGCCTGAAGGTAATTATCAAATATGTGTTAATATTATTAACACAAAAAACAAAGCTCAAATTGGTAGAGGATGCATTGTTCATTCAATTATTATGCAAAGGTATATTCAATTGATTTCACCGGTAAACTCAGAAGTCATTAAACCAGACTCGCCAATAATTTTTAAGCATGGCTCTGTTGTTTTACAAAGTGATCATAGTGTTGAAGTAGTTAGTCCGAAACCACCTTCACCACCACCTAAAAAAAGAATAACATATTTAATCAAAGTAGTAGAAATCCAGAAGGGACAAAGTCCCGAGGATGCTATAATTAAAAATCCAGCCTTTTTTAAGAATGAAAGTGAAGCGCCAATAGTAGTTTATCCAGCAAGTGCAAAAAAATTTGAACTAAACAAAAACTATGCATGGAGAGTAACTGCTTTTCAGGATGGTAAGGAAATTGCAACAAGTGATGTATGGATGTTTACAATCGAAGAAAGTGCAACTGCCGATTACTCAAAAATCGAGATCATTTCACCTCCAAATAACTCTACTATTAATGTTTTTAGCGGATTAGATCTCAATAGGAATAAAATAAAATTTTCTTGGAAAGTATCTGAGTCTTTACAAAAAACACCGATTAGCTTCGATCTAAAAATTGTTAGAGTAAAAGAGGGGCAATTATTAGAGGAAACAATAAAACAAAATGAACCAATACTAGAAGTCAAACAACTTAAGAATAATTTTTATGAAGTGTTCGCCAATCAAGATACCAATAAAATAGACACAACTGGAAGAAGACTTCGAGGAGTTAGATTAATACACCCCGGCTCTGTGGTGGGTGAAATAGTATATCAGTCAAGTGTTTATGCATGGCAAGTTATAGCTTATTTACCTAATGGTCGAATAGTCCCAAGTGAAGTTTCCAGTTTTACTTGTTCTGTTGAATCCGCTACTGAAACAACTTGTGGTTGGCCAAGATTGATAAATGAGTTTCCCATAAAAAGTGGCAGTTTAGATGAAGTATTGAACGCATGGCCTCCAACTAGTTCAACACCAGCATATGTAATACCAGGGTATCAAGCAGACGAAGTTTGGGGTGGTGCGGTAGGATGTTTTGATGCATCACTTTGGCCTCCTACTTCTAATATCTGCTGGTGGCACAACCTCTATGAAAGAGGCGCATGTTGGATTGCGCCTAACAGCGAGATTTGGAATCACTCAACAACATTAGCACAATACATATTTAGAAAAACTGTAAATCTTGCTACTGATATTGAGAATGTAAGATTATATATTGCCTCGGATGATAGAGTTGATGTTTATATTGATCCCGATCCTACTTCGGGATTAAGACCTTGGATTCCAGCAGCAAACTTTGTTGTACAAGATAATGATTATCGCCCACCAGCAGTAAGTTATAGTTTGCCTTATTTAGTTTCTGGAAGACATGAGATAGTCATGGTTTTGAATAATTTTATGGCAAACGCTTGTGGGTTTATTTATGGAATTGAATATGATGAAGTTCCCATTTCTGAAGGTCCGGAAGAACATGAACCGCCGGAAATCAGGTTTGCTTATGAGGACAGGGGAATTTGTGCTGATTCTGAAACTGGTGAAATTGAAATTAGAGCAATTCTCAGAGGTTTAATTAATAGGTCATGTCTTACTATGACTATTTCTAAAGCAGATGGCTCCGGTTACACAAAAATCTATACCACAGCTCCGCCAACACCTAATTTGAATATACAAAATCTTGGCACGTCTGGTGGAGTAGCAAGATATGCAATCTTTATAAGAGAAAATGCCCTGAACCTTCTCCATGAATTAAATGGTTATGCTGTTTTTTGTGATAGTATTAATGTTACCGTTAGTGCTGGTAACAGAGATTGTACTACATCTTCAGAACTAAGTTGGACATATCTCATAGATGCTGACAGCAGAACACCAGAATTAATTTTTATTGCACCTACACTAACACCAACAACAATTTATACATATATCGAGCATAGTCCAATGACAATACCACCAAC
>JAGVBL010000428.1 GCA_020059785.1 Ignavibacteriales bacterium
GATACATACGAATTGATTGCAAGATTAGTAGACAATTCCGAAATAGATGAATATAAAGCCGGTTATGGTAAAACTATCATTACTGCTTATGCACGGATTGATGGCTGGGCAGTTGGAATAGTAGCTAATCAAAGAAATATTGTAAAAACTGAAAAAGGTGAAATGCAGATTGGCGGAGTAATCTACTCCGATAGTGCTGATAAAGCTACACGGTTTATAATGAACTGTAATCAAAAAAAGATTCCACTTGTTTTTCTTCAGGATGTAACCGGATTTATGGTAGGAAGTAAAGCTGAACATGGAGGAATAATTAAAGACGGTGCTAAGATGGTAAATGCAGTTGCTAATTCTGTAGTACCGAAAATCACAATAATAATCGGCAATAGTTACGGTGCGGGTAATTATGCAATGTGCGGAAAAGCTTACGATCCACGTTTCATTTATGCTTACCCAAATGCAAAAATTGCTGTGATGGGCGGTGCTCAGGCAAGCAGCGTACTTCTCGATATAAGAATGAAACAAATGGAAAAGTCCGGCAAAGAATTCTCTAAAGAACAAAAAGAAAAATTACTTAATGAAGTGATAAAATCTTACGAAGAGAAGAACTCCCCAATTTATGCAGCAGCACGTTTGTGGATTGACGAGATTATCGATCCAGCTCTAACACGCGAATATATTTCTAATGCTATCGAATGTGCTAATAATAACCCAGAAATAAAAAAATTTTCTACCGGTGTTATCCAAACATAAGAAGCGAATTATTTTGAGAAGAATACTATTTATTGTCATATTAAGCTTCACCCCTTTTCAATATCTCTCAGCGCAATCAAAATATGATAAATCGTTTTACGGAGGTTTGTTTTACTTGTCAGAATTTATTGCTTCCAGTGAATTTGAATCATTCAAAAAAAATAATGATGACCTTGCACAGGTAGATTTGATTTATAAAAAGTCGATTAATTTTTATGATGGCGATTTATCCGAAGCTCTACTTGCACTTACATTTACATGTTTACCATTCGATCATATAAAAGCAAGATTTCTATTCGGTTCAAAAATAAATATTCCACTTCCATCACCGCCAAAAATAATTTTTAAGCAAAAAGTTACGAACTTACCCTCCAGATTATTTTTTGACACCCCGAATACAGACTTTGGTGATAAAGATAAACTTGCCCACTTTTTCGGAAATGCATTCCTACGGTATAACTTCGGATTTTTTAATTTATCCAAATTTATGGGTATTTTTGTAGAGAATGTGGAAGAAGGATTATTTATAGAAGGCGGTTACAGTTTCCGGGATATTATTGCAAACCATCTTGGTGAATTATTTGCTGAGTCACTTAAATGTAATAAAGATATTCTTCCATCGGATATTTTGAAAATTTATCAATTACTTTTTATCAGGATTAAATTATGAAATCAATTCTAGTTATTGATGATGAGCATGAAATTTGCGAAAGCATTAAGATGATTCTTGAATATGAAGACTACTCGGTTGATTATACAACAGATTCAACTAAAGGGATACAGAAACTTGAATACGGAAGTTATGATGTACTACTGCTCGATATTCAGATGCCGGTTAAAAGTGGTTTTGAAATTTTAAGCTTGTTAAAGGAAAAAGGGAATGATATAAGGGTAATAATGATCTCTGCTCATGCAAGTGTTCAAAATGCCGTTACCGCTACTAAATTAGGTGCTTTTGATTTTTTAGAGAAACCGATCGATAGAGATAAGCTACTAATTTCCGTCCGTAATGCATCGGAACAATCGAACTTAATTAAAGAGAACAAAAAATTAAAAAAAGAACTTTCTGTTACAGAAGTAATTATAGGAAACAGTCCTTCTATTAAAAATATATTAGACACTATTACGCGTGTTGCCAAAACAGACGCCCGTATTTTAATTACAGGAGAAAATGGAACAGGTAAAGAACTTGTTGCCCAGGAAATCCACAAGCAGAGTTTAAGAAGTAATAAGGAATTGATAGAAGTTAACTGTGCTGCAATTCCACACGAACTGATTGAATCAGAATTATTTGGACACGAGAAAGGATCATTTACTGGAGCGGTAAAACAAAGAATCGGTAAATTTGAACTGGCTGATAGCGGTAATCTCTTTTTAGATGAAATTGGTGATATGAGTATACATGCACAGGCAAAAGTTTTACGCGCAATAGAAGAAGGTAAAATTGAACGGGTTGGCGGAACATCAAAAATTAATGTGGATGTTAGAATTATTTCTGCTACAAATAAAGATTTACTTTCAGAAATTCAGAAAGGAAACTTTAGAGAAGACCTTTATCATAGATTAAATGTAATACCAATTAATGTACCTCCTTTAAGAGAACGCAAAGAAGACATTCCTCTTCTTGTAGAGTACTTCTCTAAAATAATATGCGAGAAGAATAAATTTGCTCAAAAAGAATGGACTGATGCAGCTATAAAAACTTTGCAGGGATTTTCTTGGAAAGGAAATATAAGAGAACTAAGAAATTATATTGAAAGAATTGTAATAATGGTAAATGTTAATACAATTGGTGAAAAAGAGATCAATTCATTCCTTCCCGCTTCAACATCGGCAGTGGATGAAATTTTGAATACATCCAACACATTCCAGGAATTCAAAGAGAAAGCTGAGAAGGCATTTATTCTTAAACAGTTATCGCTAAATAACTGGAATGTAAGCAAGACTGCAGAAATTCTTGGAATACAGAGAAGCCATCTTTACAACAAATTAAAGAAATACGAAATAGAAAAGGGGTTATAATGGGAGAAACAATATTTACCAAAATAATTCGTAAAGAAATCCCAGCGGAAATTGTATACGAAACCGAATCAGTCCTTGCTTTTAAGGACATTCGTCCGCAAGCTCCGGTTCATGTATTAATCATTCCTAAAATAACTGAAATTGAATCGGCAAAGGATTTATCGAAAGAAAAGCATTCCCAATTACTGGGAGAGCTTTTTGAAGCTGCTAATCATATTGCAAAAAAACTTGGGGTTTTTGAAAGCGGATTCAGACTTGTATTAAATTCAGGACCCGATTCCGGACAGGAAGTACCGCATATTCATCTTCATTTGCTGGGGGGAAGAAAGATGAATTGGCCTCCGGGTTGATTGGAATTTCATTTATTAATCAGGTTAAGAGCCTTATCGCAGATATCTTTTCTGTATTGCATTCCATCAAAATATATTTTTGATATGGCATCATAACACTTTTGTTTTGCAAGCTTTAGATTATTTTCTTTAATAACCGATGTAATCCCTAATACTCGCCCACCGTTAGTAACAATTTCCCCATCTTTTATTGAAGTTCCGGCATGATATACTAACAGTTCATCGTTCTCAACATTATCAATTCCAGAAATAACTTTCCCCTTTTCATATTTATCAGGATAACCGGCAGAAGCTGCCACAACACATGCAGAAGAACCTCCATTATACCAAACCGCATTTTTATTAATTTTTCCTTTAGCCGTCGTGTATAAAAGTCCCAGAATATCACCATCAAGTAGCGGGAGGACAACCTGTGTTTCTGGATCGCCGAATCTACAATTGAATTCAACAACTTTAGGACCTTCATGTGTGAGCATCAAACCGCAATAGAGACATCCGGAATAATTGGCACTCTTATCCCTCATCGCTTTTAAGGTTGGGATAACAATTTTTTGTGATAT
The DNA here is from genome assembly GCA_020059785.1 of Ignavibacteriales bacterium. Taxonomy (GTDB): domain Bacteria; phylum Bacteroidota; class Ignavibacteria; order Ignavibacteriales; family Melioribacteraceae; genus DSXH01. The sequence goes on from JAGVBL010000428.1 coordinate 3,683, forward strand.
CTGAGATAAAATTTCATCATCAACAAAGGGAGTTGGCGCATATGCTCCCATTCCTCCAGTGTTTTTACCTTTATCTCCATCAAAAATTCTTTTATGATCCTGAGCAGCGGGTAATAAAATAAAATCCGAACCATCGGTAATAGCAAATATCGAAGCTTCCTGTCCAGTCATATACTCTTCTATAACAATTTTTTCTCCGGCAATACCAAAGGAATTTTTAACAAAGCATTCCTCAACAGCAGATTTTGCAGATTGATAATTTTCAGCAATAACAACTCCTTTACCTGCTGCTATACCATCTGCTTTAATTACTACCGGATATTCTATGTTGCGCAAATAATTTAACGATTTTTCAAAATCATTTTTATAGAATATTTCATAAGCAGCTGTAGGAATTCCATATTCTTTCATTAAATCTTTTGCAAAGGATTTTTCACCTTCTAATCTTGCTGCTTCCTTAGATGGTCCGAATACTTTAATTCCATTCTTTCTTAATAGATCTGAAATCCCTTCAATCAATGGTTGCTCAGGTCCAACAATAACCAGTTCAATTGAATTACTAAGACAGAAGTTTAATATCCCCGGAGAATCATTTACATCGATATGAACATTAGTACCGAGTTTACCTGTTCCGGGATTGCCCGGCAGAATAAAGAGTTTGTTAAGCAATTTACTTTTGGAAACCGAAAGTGCAATTGCATGTTCTCTACCACCAGAACCAATAACAGCAACATTCATATCAGGACCTTAAATAA
>JAGVBL010000208.1 GCA_020059785.1 Ignavibacteriales bacterium
AAAAAATATTTTTTTTCTGGCTTCCGCTTTTAGCAACATGGCTGATGATGTCCATTGAAGGGCCATATCTTACGGCATTAATTGCACGAATGAAAGATCCCGAGTTTAACCTTGCTGCTTATGGAGTAGCGTTTTCGTTTGCTCTTATTGTAGAATCTCCGGTGATAATGATGTTAAGTGCTTCCACCGCACTTGTTGATGGAAAACGATCTTTCATTAAGTTAAAGAATTTTGTTTATGGCGTTAACTTAAGCTTAATAGTGCTTATACTTGTTGTAATTTATCCTCCTGTTTTCGAATTTATTTCAATTAAGTTGTTAAATCTTCCGGAACGAGTTGCTCATTTAACTCACATTGCAGTTGCACTTCTAATTCCATGGGCTCCATCAATCGGGTATAGAAGATTCTATCAGGGAATATTGATAAGAAGCAACAAAACAAGAATTGTGGCTTACGGAACATTTGTAAGATTAACAGCAATGTCTTTAACAGCATTTATATTATTCGGATTTACCAATGTTCATGGTATTGTTGTTGGTGCTTCAGCTTTATCTGTTGGTGTAATATTCGAAGCAATTGCAACAAGGTTGATGTCTTATAAGGTAATTAAGGGAATAAAATCTTCTGAGGTGGAGGGGACGGACTTATCATTTAAAGAGATAATTAATTTTTACTATCCGCTCATCTTAACCTCATTTATTTCGTTGGGAATTCATCCGATTGTTACTTTCTTTTTAGGACAGAGCAGAATGCCTCTTGAATCTTTGGCGGTTTTACCGGTTCTTAACTCGCTTGTATTTCTCTTTAGAGCATTCGGTCTATCTTTCCAGGAAGTCGGAATAGCTCTTATTAAAACTACAGATGATTTTATTAAACTTAGAAACTTTGCATACGGAATGGCGTTATTTGTTTTTGCCGGACTTGCATCAATTTCTTTTACCCCTCTTAGCCAATTATGGTTAATTGGTGTATCAGGACTATCGGCGCAGCTTGCAGATTTTACAAAGACTGCATTAGTTATCTATACATTTTTCCCGATAACAACGGTGTGGATTAATTTTCAGAGGTCTCTGCTTGTAAATGTTAGAACTACAAAGCCGATTACATTTGCAACCATTACAGAAATATCCGGGGTTATTTTAATGCTTATCATAACAATTAAATATCTGGATATGGTGGGAGTTACAGCAGCAGTAATATCTTATACAATAGGACGGCTTGCAGCAAATTACTATTTGATCAAACCATTCAAATCTGCGAAAGCAAAAGTAATGGAAAGGGAACTATAGTTCTTCAATAATTAGTTTAAATCCTGCCCCGTGAACATTTACAATCTGAATTTTCGAATCGGCTTTTAGATAATTTCTAAGTTTTGTTATATAAACATCCATGCTGCGGGAAGTAAAATAGCTTTCGTCCTTCCAGATTTTTTTTAATGCATCAGACCGTTCAAGCAATTCATTCCGGTTCTGACAAAGCATTTTAAGAAGCTCTGCTTCTTTTGATGTAAGTTTTTGTTCTTTGTTTTTAATTGTAAGTGTCCGTTTACCGAAGTTGAAATTATAACTGCCGATTTTGTATTCGGACTTTTCATTTGAATTGACTATCCTGCTGCTGCGTTTTAACACAGCGTTAATCCGCATAATTAATTCCTCCATGCTGAACGGCTTTGTAATATAATCATCTGCTCCGAGCTTAAATCCGGTTAACTTATCATCCAGTAACGACTTTGCTGTTACAAAAATAAATGGTGTTTGAGAAACTTCTCGTATACTTTCGGCAAGAGTAAATCCATCAACTTTGGGCATCATTATATCGATAACACAAAGATCGAATTTATTATGATTGAAAATATTTATAGCCTCTTGCCCGTTAAGACAATGGATAACATCGAATCCTTTAACGTCAAGGTATTCTTTTAATATTGTTCCTAAGTTTAGATCGTCTTCTACGAGCAATATTTTTGTTTTGCTGCCGGTCATAATTATGAACTTACCGGAAAATTAATTTCGAATGTTGAACCTTCACCAGGTTTACTTCTTAGTGTTATCGTTCCATCATGAGCTTCAACTATCTTTTTACAATAACTAAGCCCTATTCCGTTTCCTCTAACATTGTGAATATTGCCGGTTGATACACGGTAAAATGTATCGAATATTTTTTCGGATTGTTCTTTTGTAATACCGATTCCATTATCACTTATACTAATTTTTATCCCGTCGTCATCCAGAAAAGTTCTTATTTTTATTTCCGGATCCCGTTCGTTGTATTTGATGGCATTATCTATAAGGTTACTGATGGAATTAATTAGATGAAAACCGTCGCACTTTAATAACAGTTGATCGTTTGTAAGTACTAAATCAATCTTACCATTTTTCTTTTTAAGCACCTCTTCAAATTTTGCTGCAGAGCTTTTTACAAGGTTGTTAATATCATGCGGCTCCTTACTTAAATGTAAAGTCCCTTTATCAAATGCTGCCGTATTAAGAAGTGTTTCTACCATCATCCGTAATCTTTCATTCTCTTCTTTTATAATAGAAGTATATCGATCTATAGATGAGCTTTCTTTAATGAGATCGGGTTCTTTTAAAGCTTCGCACGCTACAGAAATTGTAGAAATAGGTGTTTTAAATTCATGTGTAATGTTGTTGATAAGGTCGTTTTTTATTTCCGTAATTTTCTTCTGGTTAATAAACATCTGCAGCGTCTTGTAAAACAATGCAGAAATTACAACAATAAGAACAATTGAAAGCGCCATTAGTCCTGAAACCGAGGAAAGCAAATACGTGTTCTTATCAGGAAAGTAAATTATAAGCTGATTGGGAGCGTTAAAAATTTCATCCGGAAACAGGTAGGTTCTTGTTTTCGATTTTTTTAATTGACTGACATCTGTTCCATCCTTAAGAAGAACCAGCGTGTCCCTTGATGATTTGAAAACCCCGAAATAAAAATCAGTATCAATCCCTTTGTTTTTTAGTTCACCGCTAATTATACTGTTTAATTGCGTGCCGGTAATTCGCTCTTCAATTTTTTTTGCTGTATTAACGCGTATGATATCTGTTACAACTTCTTCAACAAGCTGTTTTCGCTTAACAACAAAGGAATCGATTTTGCGCTGCCACTTAAAATTATTCCTTATCATTATTGTTCCACGAGAAGCCGAATCATTGCTGAATAATTTTATACGCGCGCTGTCTTTATTGCCGACCATATATTTAAACTGGTAATTTATTCCGGGCCGTTTTAAAGTGTCTGCAACAAATACCTGGATGTGTTGAATGGAATCTACCAGTTTAGTTTGTTGATTCTTACTCATTCCGGTAATAATAATCGGTTCATTCTTTTTGGATGAATGTTCAATTTTCTTAAAAACAGTTTCAGCTACTTCCTCTTTGTCAATTTTATCGGCAACAGAGAGAAGCGCATCATTAACATTTCTTTCAAACCGCTCTCCTTCAATTTTAATAACATTCGTCAGCCAGAAAATCTGAATTGCGATTAAACCGATAACGGATAAAGCCATTACCAGCACTATTATTTTTATACTATGCTTTTTCATGGACGCAAATTTACGCTAACCGGCTAATTATTTCCTGTATTTAACATTTTTTAACATTCTTTTAAGAATCTGTTAACAGATATGTGTTGTGAGAAAAGATAAATTTACAATCAAATTTCAAAGGAGATGTCATGAATCAAACATTCACTAAAAAATTGTTCGTAATTACACTGTTCTTTTTGTTAGGAAACTTTAGTCTAACAATTCTTGCACAGGATAAAAAAGATGACCTCGATAAAAAACTTGATCAGCTGAAAGGTAAAGTAGAAAAACTTACAGTTAAGGTTGACGGTAAAGATGTGGTTTTTGAAGGAAAGGATGCAGAGGGATTGGCTAAGAAACTCAGAGCTTTTGGTAAAATGCCCAATATGGTCTGGCTTTCAGATGAAGACGGCAAGTTTGAAGGTAAAGACGGCAATGTTATAATGTACAGATTTAACAAAAAAGGTGATGAATTTAATGTTGAAGCCAAAGGTGATGAGACTAAAAAAGTTGAAGTGAAAATTGAGGATGGGAAAAAGAAAGTTTCTATTACTACCTTTAAAGACGGCAAGGAAGAAACCAAAACTTATGAAGGTGAAGAAGCAGAAAAATTTCTTAACGAAAATGAAAAAGACGGGAAATTTAAAATTATGGTTGATGGAGAACCCGGAACAGGTGATCAAATGATTTTCTTCAACAAGAAATTGGATGATGGAGACGGATGCTGCTGCTGTAAAGGCCGAATGAGTATGAAACATTTTTCACCAGGTAAAGGAAAAAAGATAATTATTGAAAAGATTGAAAAAGATTCGAAAGAAACGGGTAAGGAAAAAAAGTAATATAATATTAATTGGAGGCGGATAATGAAAAGTTATCCGCCATTGTTTTTCAAATTTTCTTTCGAATAATTGAGCTAAAAAACTTTCATCGCCGCTTTGCTTAGTTCCATTCATTTCTTAAATTCCATTGCAAATCAAAAATAAATGGGAATTCCAATGAAGCTAAAACTTCCTTCATCCACCCAGAACTGGGTTTCGCTTGTTGGAGTAACAATTGCTCTAATAAGTTTCTTTATGATCGTTTTTCTCTTTGTTATAAGCCTTACTCTGGATCAGGGAAGCGCCTACCTGGGTATTGTAATCTATATTGCACTGCCGTCATTACTTGTAATAGGACTACTTCTCATTCCGCTTGGTATGTGGTTTAAAGTTAAGAAAGAGAAGAAACGGGGCGAGGGAGTTGTAAAAGATTTTCCTGTAATTGATTTTAACGATATACGCCATAGAAACGCATTTATGATTTTCTCCGTTGGCTCTGCAATATTTCTGCTTGCAAGTGCCGTGGGTAGTTACGAAGCTTTCCATTATACCGAATCGGTTGAATTCTGCGGTAAGGTCTGCCACTCCGTAATGAAACCCGAATATGTTGCATATCAAAACTCTCCGCACGCACGCGTTGCTTGTGTTGAATGTCATATAGGCGGCGGAGCGGACTGGTATATGAAATCGAAGTTATCCGGATTACGACAGGTTTATGCAGTATTGGCAAAAACATATTCCAAACCGATTCCAACACCAATTAAAGATTTGCGTCCGGCGCGGGAAACATGCGAGGAATGTCACTGGCCTCAAAAATTTTATTCGCGCAAACTCCGACTGGAACGCCATTACCTTAATGATGACCAAAACACCGAATGGGATATAACCTTAACAATGAAGCTTGGTTCAAACTTAAGTGCACTCGGACTCGAAGAGGGAATTCACTGGCATATAAATCCTAATGTTAAGATTGAATACAAACACACGGACGAAAAGAGACAAAACATTCCATGGGTAAAATATACAAATCTGAAAACGGGCGAAGTATTTGTTTACGAGGACGAAAATCAGAAAATTGATCCCAAAACTTTAGATAGTCTTGAAACACGTTTAATGGATTGTATGGATTGTCATACGCGCCCATCACATAATTATCAGCCGCCGGCATTCTTTATAAATAATGCAATTACTGCCGGTAATGTCCCCAAAGAATTAAAA
>JAGVBL010000304.1 GCA_020059785.1 Ignavibacteriales bacterium
GCTTCCGCCCAATCTAAACAATGTTGCTTTACCCTTGGATAACTCCCCTTCAATTCCAACTCCAAGTCCCGATTCAAAGTGTGAGCGGAGTTTGTAGTTGTCAACCATTCCAATAGGTACAGTGCAGTGTGCAAGCCATAGGGAATTATTCTGCTCGTCAATTCTTGCCGGGTTAGCCATCCACGGAATCTGATCGGTTAAGTAGCTTGCCCATATCATTCCCATTGTTGAAACTATATCTCCTTCGCATCCGGCAACAATTCCAATGTCGTTAAGTTTGGATAACGCAAAACAACCGGTTGTCTTCAAATCGGTTACAAGATCAAAACATCGGATTGAAAGACTATCAATTTTATATTGATCAACAATTTTTTTTAATGCCACATAAACTTTTACAACATTCCTCAATTCTTTTTTCGACGGCTCCTTAATGGTTGCCGCTTTATTTACAAATGAAAAATGTTCGTCTTCTATTTCCTCATCGGTTATCTGTTGAATTGTATTTTTCAGTTCATCAATATGAATGTTTATAATTTCGGCGCCCCAAACTTTTTTTACAGTCTCGTAACCAACGGTACTTGCAATTAGCCAATCGGATGGCTCGCCAATCAACCCGATGCTTGTATTTCTAATCTTATGGAATACTTGAAAATATTTTAAGGTCTTCCCAATATCTTTCCAGCAATCTTTATTAGAAGTTTCATCCAGATAAATAATTTTCCCTTTAATTCCTTCCTGTTGAAGACGGGCTAATATTTCGAGAGATGCCGGAAGAGAGTTATTGCCGGGATGTGCAAGAAGAGTAATCGGCTCGTTGTTAAAATAATCTTTGCGTTCTTTTATCAGTTTATATGTATGCTGTTCGGTTCCCCCGGTTAATATCATATATAAAATTGGAATATTTCTACTAACCCAGCTGGCATCAACAGGATAAACTTCGTGTTGCGTTAGGCTTATCTGTAATTCTTTTGCAATTTCTTCTTGAGAAATATTTGTAATTGTACTGGCAATCGGTATAAATCCATATTTAATTTTTACCTCTTCCATAAATACTCCATAAATTAAATCATGGGGAGAGAACCTTTTTTTGCAATTACCAACGATGCTCGGTCATCTTTAATAGTTAACAAAGCATCAAATCTGGAATCGGATTTCCAGATCATCAAATCAACACCAAAAAAACTTTTTTCTTCATACTTGTTTCCGAATTTATTCTTTGCGAGAGATTTTATTTGTTCAAAAACTTTTTTTGCATCGGTTTCATTCCGCTTACCATTGCTGATTGATTTGATTGTCATTTCACTTTTGGTATTAAAAGAAAATGATATTCTTAATGAATTCGGTTCAAGCCAGTCGTAGTAGCTTATTGAAGTACCTCTATCACCGGCTTTTTCTTCCCAATTTACATTTTGGTATAAATTTTTAATCTCCATTGATGAGGAACTAAAATCGATCATTATAAACTTATCTATATCGAACTGTGCTTTTAAGTTGATGCAAAAAAGAATTGTTATAACCAGAAAAGATTTTATAGCCATCATAATATCCTGCCCGCAATAGTATGATTAGTGATTAACCCGATGCAAAATAATTTTGTTTGATGATATTTCAAAATCAATTCATATACTTATAACTGCTAATAACATTCTCATTTTTACCATTCAACTCAAAAACAATTATTTCGTTTTCACCTTTTTTTAACCACGGAGCCGGACAATATAACCGCTGCTGCGGACCAACATTCCAGTATCGTCCAAGATTATGCCCGTTTACCCAGACAACTCCTTTATGCCATTTACTCATATCAATAAATGTATCACCGGTTTCAGCCAGGTTAAATTTACCCTTGAAAAATTTTGGTACGTTTGAAGTATCAATATCATTATAGTTTATTTTAGATAGATATTCGTTTTCCATCGGTAATGAAAACACATCCCAATTCATTAATGTAACACCGTTTAATGTAACGCGGTCGGTTATTCCTTTTCGATCTATTAACTGCTGACCGAAATTAATTCGTCCCATTCCCTCAACAAGAATTTCAAGAACAGGGTTATCAACTTCTGTTTTAGGAAGAACAATTGAATTTTCTTGTTTTGTTCTGTCAATCGTTCCAATATATTTTCCATCAACGTAAACGAGTCCGTAATCATTCAAGTTGGTTACTTTCAATGTTCCGCTGTTTGGTCCAATTAACTTAGTTCTGTACAAAATAAATCCATAGGACTGGTCGAAAGCTTCCATCGGTTTTGGTTGAACAGATTTAATGGACTTAGGCAAATTTGAAAATAAATTTGCTGATTGAGTTAACCTAATTGAAAGTATCTCAATAAACTTTATTTCATCCGGCACATCAATCAGCTTTGTTCCTTCGGCTTGATACCTAGAAAGCATCTCGCGTATATCCCAATATTTTTGTGTGGGTCTGCCCGCTTCATCAAGTGGTGAGTCGTAATCGTAACTTGTTACATCAGGTTCGTACTTGTCGCTGAAATTTGCGCCGGCATAAAAACCAAAATTGGTTCCGCCATGAAACATGTATAGATTAAACGATTTGTTGTTTTCCAGCATCCATTGCAATTCTTTTTTCTGACGATCCCAGTCGGCACTTCCCCATTTTTCATCGCGCCAGTGAGTAAACCACCCGCACCAGAATTCACCGCACATATGAGGAATATTGCTTCTGAACTTATCAAGCTCCTCAAAAGCATTCTTCGGATTACCTCCAAAGTTTACAACCGGCACAACATCTTCAAGTGTTCCACTCTCTAATAAATAGTGTGCTGGTCCGTCCGATGTAAAGAGCTCTACATCAAACCCGGCTTTGCGGATTATTTTCTTTAATTCAATTAAATACTCTTTATCATTACCATAACTTCCATATTCATTTTCTATCTGAACCATTATAATTGGTCCGCCATTAGTAATTTGAAGGTCTTTTAATTCTTCGCCGAGGCGCAGTATATATCTTTCAACTGCAGCCATATAATTTTTATCCATACAACGCAGTTTAATATCCGGCTGTTTTAATAACCATGCCGGAAGTCCTCCCAAATCCCACTCAGAACAAACATATGGACCCGGACGCAGTAGTACCTTCAGTCCGAGTGAGTGTGCTAAACGAATAAATTCTGCGATATTCAGATTACCAGAAAAATTAAATTTACCCGGAACCGGTTCGTGTTCATTCCAGAAGACATAAGTGCAAAGTGTATTCAGTCCCGCAGCTTTTAGTTTTGAAAGACGGTCTTTCCAATATTCTTTTGGAATCCGGTTATAATGCATTTCGCCGGAAAAAATTCTAAAAGGATTTCCATCTAATAAAAACTGATCTCCTGAAACAGTAAATGTTTGTCCTTGTGAGGCTGATAATGTAAGTATGAAAGCGGCAAATACAAAAATTATCTTTTTCATTTTCGTCACATTTTGTGTTTAAAAAATTATTTCTCTGCGAGCTTTGCGTTCTCCCCGCGTGCTCTGCGTGCAAATCTTTTAAATTTCCTGAAATGATTCCCTCTTAAAACACAAAATCAAAATAATGAAAGAATCTCTTTTATGTTATTAAGAATTTTTTCTGCTCCGGAGAAATTTGAATTCAAGGTAAGCGAGGTTGGTATGATGTAGCATTTCAATACGGCAGCTATTGCCGAGCGTAGTCCCCTCTCGGAATCCTCTATTACAATACATTCTTCTTTTTTCAAACCGGAAGTTTCCAGAGCTTTTAGGTAAGGTTCAGAATCAGGTTTGGTGCTCTTTACATCATCGCCAGTAATTACAAAATCAAAATATTTTAGAAAACCGGTTTGTTTATGTATTATTTCAAAATGATCTTTACGCGAACTTGTAACAATTCCCATTTTATACGTACCATATAACTTATTAAGAACCTCGTCGGCTCCTTTAATTATCTCAATTTCTGATTCAAGCAGCTTGCTATATAAATCATTTCTTTCATTCCTTAATTCTGAAATTGTAGTGTCGCCATAACCAAGTTTCTTTGCAAGATGCCAGGTACCATGAGAGTTCCTTAAAAAATACTCTGCATACATTTCGTCGGTTAAATCAATACCAATTTTAGCAAACGTAAGTCTAGATGCTTTATAGTAGAGCTTCTCTGTGTCTACAAGTACTCCGTCGTTATCCCAGAAAATTGATTTTATCATTTAGCAAATAACCTTTCAAAACCGGGATACGCTTTAAGGGGAACGATTTCGAAATCGATTAAATTATTCTTAGCCATCGGTAAAGTATTAAGAATCTCCCGTGCTTCGTATTCGTCTTTACATTCTAAAACAAGAACAGCAAGGTTTTTATCTTTTCTAAAGTAGATCTCGCGGATCAATCCGGATTTATACAACTCCCAAACTTTCATGGCTTCATCTCTAGAATGAATCTGAAACTCCCCGCGTTCAATACTCTCAATTTCTTTTTCGAGTGCAATTATTTTCATTTGTCACACAAAATTTTTATAGGCAAACATAAAAACAAAAGGGATGCTAAACACATCCCTTTAAATAATTCCTAATCATTTTGTAAAAATAAACTAGAAGTTCACAACAGCCATCAAATAAAAC
>JAGVBL010000228.1 GCA_020059785.1 Ignavibacteriales bacterium
CACAGGTGTATAAATTCCGGCACGAGCCGGTTTGTCCTCATTCACAGTTATTTTATTTCCGGATTGATTAACGAACTCAATTGCTAATGTTCCTTGTGTAACCGCTTTGAAATCTTTTAAGTCGGTTAAGTGAATTAGAAACTTAGCTTCGGTTCCAGCTACAAGCTGCGGATATTCCATAAACAGTTCTGTTGAGCTGTTGAATTGTGTAACAGAAATATTGCTTGTTGTATGCTCTTTGTTCTCCACGTTTTTATCGGAACAGCCAAAAATGGCAACAGCAACGAGAACCAATAATACTTTATAAGAATTAATAATCATTTTAATCACCTTTATTTGTTTTCATTAATCGGGAAAAGTGCAGTTACATTTTCCAGTTCAAAAATGCTTTGATAATATTTTATTTCAAGGTCCTTGTTCAATATAATTCCATCCTTATAGGCGTTCAGTCCATCGATGAACTCCACAAGTGAAATATCTCCTTGTTCGTAAGAATAAGCCGCTGATGTAAAAACATTTTGAAGCTGAAGATCATTATTATTTGTGATCAACGATTCATATTGCTTGAACTTAGCGAAGGAAGCATGGACTTCCGTCCCGATTTGTTTTATTAGATATTCTTTTTGTTGTTCAAGAATATTGAGATCCGCTTCCGATTGCTCGATTTCCAACTGGTTTCTTTTGAAAAGAGGTATTTCAAAATTCAACTGGAACACAGAGCCGGAGTAATTATCCAACTGTTTCTTGTAACCGGCTGTCAAATTTATATTAGGAATTATTTTCAATTTGTTATGGGAAAGGAAAGCGTATTCACTTTCTACAAGTTGTTCAATTGCCTTCAAATCTTTACGGTTTTGAAGTGCTGTTTTTAACATCTCTTCTTTTGATTGAGTAATGATTTGTAATGACTGTATAGGTATTGTTTGAAGTTCTTTAGCGGGATCATAGCCAATCAATAGTTTTAATCGATTTAGGAAATTATTTCGTTTAAGTTCGATTTCCTTGACTTCGGTTTTGAGCTTGTTCGCTTCGATAAGAATTCGTTGAAGTTCGTATTCTGATATATCTCCTTCCAGCAAGCGCTGTTTAGATGCGGAAGCAATTTCTCCAATTTTAATTAGTGAGTTGCCTAAATCTAGCGCGAGTTGTTCATAGAAATGATATTCCACATACGCATTTTGAACTTGAAATATGATGCTACGCTTCGAGTTCTCTAATAGCAAGCGCTGCGCTTCCAATGATTTTTCTTTTGAATTGATATTACTCCATCGGTCCCACAAAAAATTTAGCGGTAATGATCCGCTCGTTATCCATTCTCCAATTTTGGCATTATTCAGTTTCAGATCTTCGCGTGAATAATTGAATATAGGATTTGGAATACGTGATGATTCATTAAGGCGGGATTCCGATACCTTTAATAAAGAATTCTGTTTCTGTATTTCGATGTTTTTACCTAATGCTTGACGAATAGCTTCATCTAGCGAAATAGTTGTCTGTGCTTGTAATTGAATTATCCAAAGCACGGATAAAGCAATTAAGAGACGGGATAGTCTCACGTTACCTCCGTAAAAAAATATATTATTATTAAGAAATATTTTGTTGAATTATACGGCTACAGCGAAAGGGGGGGAAACGTTGCTTGCGGAATGGACGGACTTTTCCTTTAGAAGTTTTGCAAAGTGAAGATCTTCTGTAAAATTTGTTTTACTTGATTCAGTTTTGAATTCGAATTAAATAATATTGAAAACAATGAGCGTGTTATTCAGAGTATTAACAAAACGAGGAGAAAGATTAGCAACTAAAGCGTTAAATACAACCGGGTGGTTATGTTCATCATTTTGCTCTAATGTGTGATGACATTCAGTTGTATTAGTCTTCTGCACTACATCTTGCAATAAATGAGAATGATAGTCTACTTCTTCCTTGTCCCGAATCGAACCTTCGTGATGATAATGGAAAAAAGGAGATACTAAATAGAAGCTCAGGTAAAGAAGAGCTACTAAAGCAAATGATAATTTGTTGGATAATGATTTATTGTTCATTATTTGTGAAAAATTTGACGTGAAATTAAGTTTTATTCCTACAAGATGCAATTGTAATAAAAAAATCGAATGTTCAAAATATTACTTATCTGGATGTACAATCATACAAAGCAGCTTCTGTGGATGCTTTCGAAAAAGCTGATAGTTATATATCTACTTAAAAAGATTGCATTAAAATTGCGCGTCGAATGGAGTATTTTTAAAAAATAAAGCAGAATAACATATACTTACTGAAGATGGATTATTAGAGGTGGAATAGTTGTGATGAAACTTATTTATTGATTTACTTGTTCTAAGATTTTGAAAGCTATAAATTAATGGTAGATGAAAAAAATATTTAGAAATAGCGTCAGGAAAGTAACCGCCCTTATACTTTTGGGTTTCTTCATTTTCTCCTTTTTGCACTCTGAATTGGGTTTCCTTAATTATGATCATTCCAATCATGGGGGACACGATTACTGTGAAATTATAAAAAATACCAACACACATTCAAAAACTCTTCGAGAGATTCAGCCCAGACTAGAAATAAACAAAGATATTTGCATTCATTGTTTTGAAGAAATCGAAGCTCAGGCAACACAAACTTTGTTTGAAAAGAGAGATAATAATCAAAACGCAAAATCATTCACCGATCTATATCTATTTAACAGAACATTTCTGATTTAACCAATCGCTTTTCATTTCGTTCCGCCATTGGCGGACAAGTATTCCCTTTACGGGATAAGTGTTATTAATTATAAATTTATCTGGAGAAAGTATGAACAAACATTTTGTTTTGTTCGTAGCCGCATTGATACCGCTTTGCGTTTATGGACAAACTGAAACTAAAAAACTTAGTTTAAATGAAGCTATAGAGATTGGATTAAAAAATAATCCAGAAATTAAATCAGCACAGGAAAATATTTCGGCAGCTAAAGGAAGGTTTTGGAGTGGAATATCTCTGCCTTCACCGGATGTATCCGTACGTTATGAGTGGACGCCTAAAGATAAAAGAATTGGAAGCTTCAGTGAAAGGACGCAAGAAGTAAGTCAATCTTTTGAATTTCCTACAAATTACTTTTTGAGAGGATCAAGATTCAATAAAGAGGAAGACATTGCTTTCTATGGATTGAAGCAGACTGAAATTGGAATAACCGCACAAATAAAATCTGCTTATTACAATGTTCTGGCAAAGAAAGAACTATTTGGAATAGCAGAGGAAAATCTAAGGATAGCAGAAGACTTTTCAAAAAAGGCAGAGATACGATTCAACGTTGGAGAAGGAACCAATCTTGAAAGATTAACAGCTAAAGTTCAATTCACAGAAGCAAAAAATAATTTAGAGGTTGCAAGGAATGAACTTAGAACAGCATTTGCAGAATTGAATTTTGTATTGGGATATGGAAAAAGACCAGATGAGATTTTTACACTTGCTGATAGCTTAACTTATACACGGGCTGAAAAATATACTTTTGAAGAGCTGTATAACTTATCGCTATCCGTTAATCAGCAGATTAAAATCTCGGAACTGAATGTAAATATATCATCAATTAATAAATCGCTGGCGTGGTCATCGCTTCTTCCGGGATTTAATGTTTCCTATTTCAAGCAAAACCGCGAAGGCGATAATGGTTTTTACGGTGTATCATTTGGAATTTCTGTTCCGCTCTGGTTGCTGTTTGAAAATAGAGGACAAATTCAGGAAGCAACAGCGAATGTAAATATTGCAGAATCGGAATTGCAATCCGTAAAGAATGAGGTTTATCTAAGATTGAGAAGCGCTTTTAATGATTATGAAAATGACTTAAGACAGGTTAATCTTTATATAAGCGATATTCTACCACAGGCAGAAGAAGTTTACCGCTCTGCATCTGTAAGTTACGATGCAGGTGATATTACCTATATAGAGTATTTACAGGCAAGACAAACATTGATAAGTGCGTACAGTAATTATACAAATGTATTGTTCAATTATTACCGTGCGATATTTGCAATTGAAGAAACGGTTGGACAAAATCTATTGAAATAAAATAATGGAGTTTAAAGTGAAATTAAAATTAGGAATATTCATCACCATAATTTCCATCTCAGTGATTTTATTCGGATGTGGTGAAAATAAAAATGGAAAAGAAGTAAATAAAAAAGAAGAAGAATCACACGAAGTAGGTGAGGTTGTGCTTTCTTCTGAAGCAAGAAATAAAATTAATCTCGCTTATGATGAAGTAAAAGAAGGAACCATTAGCGGAACATTAAAAGCACCGGCAAAGCTGATAACAAACCAGGATTACGAAGCTCAAGTCGGTTCGTTAGTTCAAGGAAGAGTGCACGAAGTTTTTGTTAGAGAAGGAGATTTTGTTAAAGAAGGGCAGGTATTAATGCACGTAGAAGGACTTGAAATTGGAGAAATAAAGGCAGCTTACCTTCAAGCAAAAGCTTCTCTCGATTTTACAAAAGCAGCTTACGAACGTCAGCGAACTTTACTTGAGCAAAAGGTTGGCTCTCAAAAAGCTTTTCTTGAAGCAAAGGCAGAATATGAAAAAGCATTGGCTGAGTATAATGCTGAAGATAAGAGAATTCATTCAATCGGTTTGGAACACAGTGATATTGAGACAAATGCTGACTTTGAACATATTGCCGGAGTGCTGCCAATTAATGCTCCAATAAATGGAATAGTTACTGAAAGAAATGTTGTGATCGGTCAGTTAGTTGAAGCAAACACAATTGCTTTTAGGATAATGAACATCTCTAATCTTTGGGCTGAAGGACAGATTTATGAAAAGGATTTAGCCAAGGTTACTGGCAGACCAAAAGTAGAGTTTACAACCGCAGCATATCCAAATGAAAATTTTAAAGGTAAAGTAATTCTAATCGGGCAAACAATTGATGAGCATTCAAGAACAATTAAAGTTAGAGCTTCACTTCAAAATATAAATAACAAACTAAAGCCAAATATGTTCGGGGAATTATCCATACCAATCAACAGCAGTACAAAAGGAATAATAATTCCAACCGATGCACTGGTAAAAGAAGGAAATGAATCGTATGTATTTATAGTTGAAAATGATTCCACTTTTACAAGGCGTAATGTTGAAACAGGAATTGAGTTTGCCGGAATGAGAGAAGTAGTAAGCGGTTTAAAGAAAGGTGAAAAGATTGTAACCAAAGGTGTATTCTTCCTAAAATCAGAACTGATGAAAGAAACATTTGGAGAGGAAGAATAATTATGATTGAAAGAATATTAAGATTTTCGTTAAAGCAAAAGCTGCTTGTCTTGTTTGCAGTTATTTTGCTAATAGCAGGGGGTATTGCTGCATTTAGAATTTTGCCGATAGATGCTGTTCCCGATGTAACAAATATTCAGGTTCAGATTCTTACTAACGCTCCAACGCTTGCACCATTAGAAGTTGAACGATACATAACTTTCCCGATTGAAGTTGCAATGAACGGAATACCGGATGTTGAGGAAATCCGTTCCGTATCTAAGTTCGGCTTATCTTTGGTAACAGTGGTCTTTCACGATAATGTAAATATTTATTTTGCCCGTCAGCTAGTATTTGAGCGGCTTCAAACAGCGGCAGAAAATATTCCGCCGGAATTTGGAAAGCCGAAACTTGGACCAACAAGCACAGGGCTTGGTGAGATTTATCAATACATCATCAGACCAAAAAATAAATCAGTTAGGCAGGATTCAGTTTCCTTAATGGAAATGAGAACGCTTCAGGATTGGATTGCAAAGAGACAACTCCTAACTGTTCCGGGAATTAATGAAGTAAATAGCTTTGGTGGAATTGAAAAGCAATACCAGGTATTGATAGATCCGCAGAAGTTATTAAGCTACAATCTCACACTGCGGGATGTATTTAATGCCGTTGCGGAGAACAATGCTAATGCCGGCGGCGCGTACATTGAACACGCAAATGAACAATATTTAGTTCGTGGTTCCGGTTTAGTTCAAAGCATTGATGACATAAATAATGTTATTGTTAAAACGTTGGAGAACGGAACGCCGATTTATGTTCACAATGTTGCCGATGTTAAGCTTGGTTCAGCAATACGACAGGGTGCAGTAACAATGAATGGCGATGGAGAAGTTGCCGCCGGAATAACAATGATGCTAAAAGGTGAAAACAGTCGCGTCGTTGTTGACAGAGTTAAGAAAAAAATTGAGACTGTTCAGAGAGCATTGCCGGATACCGTTACAATAGAACCTTTTTATGACAGAGCAGAATTGGTAAACCGAACCATAAAAACAGTTCAGACTAATTTAATTGAAGGCGGCATACTTGTAATTCTTATTCTCGTTCTTCTTCTTTATAATTTGCGTGGTGGATTTATTGTCGCTTCCGTAATTCCCCTTTCAATGTTGTTTGCAGTTATAATGATGGTTGCAACAGGTGTATCAGGAAATCTTATGTCACTCGGTGCGCTGGATTTTGGATTGATTGTGGATGGCGCTGTTGTTATGGTGGAAAATGCCATCAGGAAATTGCACGAAAAGAGAAACGGAGTAAGTTCCGAAGAGACAATTCTGGAATCTGCTTTAGAGGTTGGCAGACCGGTTGTGTTTGCTGTTGGAATAATCATTATCGTTTACTTCCCTATTATGACTCTTACCGGTATTGAAGGAAAGATGTTTAAGCCAATGGCATACACTGTAACTTATGCTTTAATCGGCGCTTTAATTCTCAGCTTAACTTATGTGCCGGTGATGAGTGCTCTGATGTTCTCCGTAAGGAGTCCTTTGGACAGAAAAGGGAAAGTGACAGAAAAAGAAAGTCCAATCATTACTTGGGCGAAAAAGAAATACGTTCCGGCGCTAAAAAAGATTCTTCATAAAAGAATAATAGTAACCACAATTGCTGCTTCATTTGTGATAGTTAGCCTTATCATCTTTCCATTTTTAGGAAGCGAGTTTATTCCGCAGCTTGATGAAGGTTCAATTGCGATACAGGCATTGCGGCTCCCAAGCATATCATTAACAACTGCGGTAAATACTACATCGCTGATTGAAAAAGAAATATTGAAATTCCCGGAAGTAAATTATATAGTTTCAAAAACAGGACGTGCGGAAATAGGCACAGATCCTATGGGAGTTGAAATGAGCGACATAAACGTGGAGTTAAAACCAAAAGACCAATGGACAACCGGAAGAAATAAAGAAGAACTTGTTGATGCAATGAGTGAGCAGCTTTCAAAACTTCCCGGAATGGTTTTTAGTTTCTCACAGCCGATTCAATTAAGAGTTGCTGAATTGATTGCAGGAGTCCGCTCCGATATTGCTATAAAACTTTTCGGTGAAGATTTGCAAATCTTAAAAGAAAAAGCTGAAGAGATTGCAAAAGTGGTAACAAAAATTGAAGGAGCTGCCGACGTGAAAGTTGAGCAGGTAACCGGTTTACCGCAATTGCAGATAAAAGTTGACAGAGGAAAAACTGCACGTTACGGAATAAATGTAGCAGATGTAAATCAAATTATAGAAACAGCAATTGGTGGAAAATCTGCGGGCGAAGTATTTGAAGGTGAGAGAAGATTTGATTTGGTTGTGCGATTTAAAGAAGAAACAAGAAACAGTGTTGATGTCATTAAAAACATTTTGGTTCCAGCCCCAAACGGTTCAAGAATTCCACTTAGTCAGATTGCGGATGTTTATGTTGAAGAAGGACCAGCGCAAATAAGCCGTGAGCATAGCCAGAGAAGAATTGTGGTAGAATCGAATGTAAGAGGAAGAGATATTGGAAGTTTTGTCGAAGAAGCTGAAAGAACAATTTATAGTAAAGTTAAGCTCCCATCCGGATATTATTTAGAATGGGGCGGTACATTTGAACAGCTTGCGAGCGCAAGGGAACGGCTGGCAATTGTTGTTCCGTTATCACTCTTTTTAATTTTTCTGTTGTTGTTTATTTCTTTTGGTTCAATTAGAAATGCGCTGTTGATTTATACCGC
>JAGVBL010000111.1 GCA_020059785.1 Ignavibacteriales bacterium
ACATTAATACCAGGTAATTTATAACCGGTAATTTTACCACGTCCGATTATATTATTCCCACCATAAGAGATACCAAAACTAAAATTTTCGAATACTCCTACTTCCAGCTTAGTTACTAAGACTCCGGCCGGCATAATATCAATCGAAATACCGACATTACCTTTTTCAATTATTCCGGCAGTTGGCAAATCAATTAAATTACGATATTCATATTTAGCGTCTGTTCCGCTTGTTCCTTGAGCGAAAGAATAACCGGATATAATTAATAAAATAAAAATTGTATTCAATCTTTTCATTTCATTTCCGTTATTAGGATTTAATTAACATGTTTATTTGAATTTGTATGTAGTTGAATCTTTACCATCTTTCAATTCTATTCCAATCTTATTTAATTCATCTCTAATACTATCAGCTAGTAGAAAATTTTTCTCTTTCTTCAATTTAGTTCTCAAATCGATTATTAAGTTAATCAATTTTCCATCGAGCTGTGCGGATTTTTTGTAGAGTTCTTCAAAATGGATAATACCAAAAACATTTTCTGCAGTTTCAGTTAAGAACTTTTTTAAATCGATAAAGAATGATACATGGAGACTTTCTGTTTCCGAAATAATCTTATTTGCAGATCTTATGAAATCAAAAATTACAGCACACGCTTGTGGTGTATTTAAGTCATCATCCATTACTTTCTCAAATTCATCATAATAATATTTTATGTTGAAATCCGGGACGAGACCAATATTATCATCTTTTTTAATTTCAGATTCAATTTTTTCGGCAAGGTTTTTAATTTTTTCGACACCTTTTTCAGCGGCGGCTAACAGATTAAAACTAAAATTTAATGGTCCGCCGTAATAAGTTTGTAAAAAGAAAAGTCTGATTGCCTCTGCAGAATATTTTTTAAGAATTTCTCTTGCAGTTAAAAAGTTTCCGAGAGATTTGGACATTTTTTCTTCATTGATATTCAAGAATCCAAAATGAATCCAGTATTTAACAAATTTATGATTATGGGCAGCTTCACTTTGAGCAATTTCATTTTCGTGATGAGGAAAAATCAGATCGTTACCACCGGCATGTATGTCAATTGTTTCACCCAGATGTTTAGAACTCATAGCAGAGCATTCGATATGCCAACCAGGTCTTCCTTTACCCCATGGACTATCCCAGCTCGGTTCTCCTTCCTTAGCTTTTTTCCAGAGAGCAAAATCGAGTGGATTTTTTTTATTATCATTTACTTCTACTCTGGCACCTGCAGATAATTCCTCAATATTTTTGCCACTCAACTTACCATAATCAGTAAACTTAGAAACATCGTAAAAAACATTACCATCAACATTATAGGCAACTCCTCTTTCTTCAAGTTCTCTAATCATCTCTATCATTTCGGAAACATGTTGAGTAGCTTTAGGAAAAACAGTTGCCGGCTTTATTTTGAGTAAATTTATATCCTCAAAAAACGCATTAGCATAAAAATCCGAAACAACATGGGAAGGTTTTTTCTCATCTATGGATTTTTTAATTATCCTGTCATCCACATCTGTAAGATTCATAACAAATTTTACTTTGAAGCCCTTATATTCTAAATACCGCCTTAAAACATCAGCCATTATAAAAGAACGTGCATTTCCAATGTGAAAATAATCATAAACCGTAGGGCCACATGTATAAAAAGAAACAGTTGGCGGATTTTGCGGAATGAATTCTTCTTTACTTTTAGAAAAGGTATTATAAAAACGCATTTTTATTCCAAAATTTGGGAAAAAATATACAAATAGGTTTGTCTTTATCCAAATTTAGTCTGGAATGAATATTGACATATTTAAATCAAGACAAAAAGATTTTTTTACAAAAAATCTGAAATTTAGACTTTGACATCTTTATTAATATTTCTATATTAGACAAGGAAATCGGTAATTAATTCTGAAAATCTTTTTTAAGAGAATAAAAAAACTAAAACACTCTCTAATTTAATGGAGGATATTATATGAATCGTAAACTTACGATGATTTTTATTCTGGCAGTATTTTGTACAGGGCTTTTTGCTCAAACTACTCCTATTTCATTTACTGTTGAACCTTACGGAGTATCCCCACGAGATGTAGCAAAATCCACAACCGACATTTACACAAATGCTTTTACTGGTTTAAAGAATGTTGGTGTTAATACTAAAATGTACTTTAAAGCTACTATAACGGGACAAGATTTAGCAACAACAGTTACATGGGCAATTACAAGAAGACCACTTGGCTCAGCTGCTGCTGTAGGTACAACTGTTGATAAAATTGACGGTAAAAATTTGGTAATTACTTTTACTCCTGATAAAATTGGTGCATATGAATTAACAGCTACTTCCGGGGCTTATACTGCAAAAGTTGGGTTCAATGCAGCAAAGTATTTAGGGTATGCAAACACATTTGTTGAAGGAGTGAACGAGAATGTAAATTGTCAAACCTGTCATGGCAGTTTTGTTACTGAGTGGCTTGGAACTGGTCATGCAAAAACTCTTCAGAAAGGATTTGATGGAAATTTAAGCAGCAGTTTTCAAGGTTTCTGTGTTGCATGCCATTCAACTGGTTATGATGCAGCTGCAAAAAATGATGGCTTTGATGATTTTGCTTTTACTTTCCCAACAGTCTTAACTGCAGGTACTTACAATCAAATGGTAGCTCAATTTCCGGATGCAATGAAGAGAGCAAATGTTCAATGCGAAGCTTGTCACGGTCCAGGTAGCAGTCACCTGAGAGCTACAAGTGATTTCAGAATAGTTGCTACTTATGATTCTGATGTATGTGCTTCCTGTCATGATTCTGGTACACATCACTTACTCGCTGCACAGTTCAATGCATCTGTTCATTCAGGGGTTACTTCGTATCCCACTGGTCCCGGACGCGAATCTTGCGTAAGATGTCACACAGGTGCAGGCTTTAAACAATATGTTGATGGGGTCTCTACTTCCTATCCTTATTTTGATGTTTCATATTCACCTATAACATGTGCAGGTTGCCATGATCCACATAATGCTAAAAATATTCATCAATTAAGAAAGGTTACTGCATCTTTATTAGCACCAAATAATACTACAATTACAATTAATCAGCAAAATGCTGGAACTGGCGCTCTCTGCTATAATTGCCATCAGTCAAGAGCAGAAGCAAATGCTGCTGCTGCTGGAACAATGACTGAACGTTACGGGCCTCACTATGGTGCACAGGGAGATATTTTATATGGTAACAATATGTTTGAACTTGGCGGTATTAAATTAGCCTCTTCAAATCACTTTGGAGCTACTCAAGCAGGAGGTTCTTGCGTAACTTGTCATATGTATGGAATTGCTAATGCAATTGACGCTACCGGAAAAGTTGTTCCTTTAGGCGGTCATTCTTTCTCAGTTAGAACTGCTGATGGAAAATCTAATATGGAAGCCTGTATGCCTTGCCATGGTGGAACTCTTGGTCTTTCATTTGCTGATGTAACATTTATGTTCAACGGAAATATGGATCATGATAATGACGGTGTTGTAAAAGGATTACAGGACGAAGTTAAAGGAATGATTGA
>JAGVBL010000378.1 GCA_020059785.1 Ignavibacteriales bacterium
CCATAAACCGAATCTCTTTTCCGGTATTTATGCCGATGAAGCAAAATCTCTTCTAGAAAATTATTTTATAAAAAAGCGTGTCTCGAATAATTAATTATTTAATTTCTGTTTGGCTATAAAACCATTTCTAATTAACTTTGTTCTGTAAATAATTTCTAAACATCTAACCAATTCTTTAAATAATATGCAGATAATAATTTTTGGCTCGCCCGGGGTCGGTAAAGGGACACAAGCAAAAATATTAGCAGCTAAATTAAATATCCCCCATATCTCAACTGGAGATATTTTAAGAGAAGCAATAAAAAACCAGACTGAACTTGGTAAAAAAGCTAAAGAAATTGTTGATAGAGGCGAGTTAGTTCCAGATGATATTATGGGTGGAATTGTAAAAGAAACATTATCAAATCCAAGATGCAGCAGCGGTTTTATCCTCGATGGATATCCACGAACAATTAATCAAGCCAAAATTCTAGAAGAGATTTTTACAACCATTAGAAACGAGAAACACTTTTTAATAAAATTAGATGCTGATGACGAAATTATTATAGACCGCTTAACCAACCGTTTAGTATGTAGTAAATGTGGAAATATTTTAAATAAGTCCGAAGTAAAAGAGAATTTTTCCTGTCCAGTTTGTAATTCATCCAACAGTTATGTAAAACGAGCTGACGATGATGAAAGCGTTATAAGAAGGCGATTAAAAGTCTACCACGAAACAACATCGCCGGTATTCGATTTTTACAAGGATAAAGCTGAGATTATTGAAATAGACGGTTCACTTAATATTGAAATGGTTACGGACGAGATACTAAAGCAACTGAAATAGATATTAATCGGTCTCTTTTTTCTTAAGCAATACTTTAACTGCCTTACCGTTTTCAAGCCTTATTATTTTAGCGTTATGTTTTCTAACCAGGTCGTAATTATGAGTTGCAAAAATAATTGATGTTCCTCTCAAATTAATTTTCTTAAGTATCTCCAATATTTCATCAGCTGTGTCAGGGTCCAGATTACCGGTCGGCTCATCGGCTAAAACAAGAAACGGCTCATTTATAATTGCTCTTGCAATTGCAACGCGTTGTTTTTCGCCTCCTGATAATTCGTGAGGCATATTATTCTGTTTGTGAGTCAAACCCACTTCGGATAATGCATTAATTATCTTCTTCTTATTTATTTTTTTTGAAGAACCTGTTGCATTCAATACAAATGAGAGGTTATCATAAACATTTCTATCTGGTAGAAGCTGAAAATCCTGGAATACAATTCCAATTTTTCTGCGAAGGTAAGGAAGGTCTTTTGGTTTAATTGTTTCTGATGAATAATCACCTATCTGAACATACCCTGATTGCGGAAAAAGGTCCATATAGATCATTTGTAATAAAGATGTTTTGCCGATTCCGCTTTTGCCAATTAAAAATACAAAATCACCCTGTTCAATCTGAAGATTCAAATCCTGAAAAACAGGTTGGTTTGGGTAATTAAAATCAACATGATTGAATATCAGCATTGGATCCTTTTTTTCTTTAGAATGAATTGAGCTCTTTCGCTTTCAGGAGTTGCATCTATATCAGTAAAAGCTTCTTTACACTTGTAAACATAAAAATTCGATTTATCAATAACATTAAAATAGTCTTCAAAAGGATAGATTTTCTGCCTATGAATTTCTTCAACCTTTTGACCATTAGCAAGAGTAATCTCGAAGTAATTATTATGGATTCTTTTGGTTTCGTCATAATAACTTTTTTGAATAAACTTAATACCGTTTACACTCCCTTTCCTGTTAAGATACCTTTGATATAATTTACTATTATTCTCAAGACTTACATCGAAAGTAAAAATTCCATCCTGTTTAAGACACAAGTCAACCTGATTAAGCATAGCCAAAATTTTTTGCTTGCTCATCAAATAATTAACACTATCAAAAGTGGAGAACACAAAATCGAATTTTTGTTTGAATGGTAACTCTGTCATATCACAACAGACCTTATCAAGATTATCTCCGGATTGGTTGAGCATATGAATTGATAAATCGCTTATACAGAGGTAGCCGAACTTACCGGATAATTTACCGGCAATAATTCCGTTACCGCATGCAAGTTCCAGTGTAAATAGGTTTTTCCTACGTAACAGCTTACTTATTGAATAAATATATGACGCCCACTTTGAGTAATCGATTGAACGCATTATATAAGAATAGATAAGTGTAAGATGAGAATAACTTTTTGAAGCCATCAGGATTTTTTTCTATTCATGAATATTTTTTCTGCCCAGAATGCCGATTGTATCATACTTTCCTCGCTTGCAATTCCTTTACCGGCAATATCGAAAGCCGTTCCGTGATCTGGTGATGTTCTTACAAATGGAAGTCCGGCAGTAAAATTTATACCTGAATTAAAATTTAGCATTTTGAAAGGGATAAGAACCTGGTCGTGATACATACCAAGTACCGCATCAAATTTACTATAAAGGTGATTACCGAAAAATGCATCGGGTACAAACGGTCCAAATACATTTTTATCCTTATGGGATTTTATGACAGGGGAAATAATTTTATTCTCTTCATTTCCAATATTACCATCTTCACCGGCATGCGGATTCAAACCAAGCACCGCAATCTGCGGTTCAGATATTCCAAAATCATTCCGAAGAGAATTTTTTAGTGTATTTATCGAGTTAGTTAGATTTTTTTTTGTAACTGAATTGTGAATATTTTTAATTGATAAATGAATTGTAGCAAGTCCGCATTTCATTTTTTTCGAAACAAAAAGCATCATAAATTTTTTTGCGTTAGATAGTTTTGCCAGTAATTCCGTATGACCGGGGAAATTTATGCCTGAAAGATGAAACGCATGCTTGGAAATAGGAGCTGTAACAATTACGTCAGCAAATCCAGATTGAACAAGTTTAACAGAATCAATAATTGCATTATAAGAAACTCTGCCGGATGTTTTAGTAGCTTTACCAACGGTTTGCTTTGCATACCCTCTATCAATAACTGTAACTTTTAATTTGTCAATGATTTCAAATGAGGATTTAGTAATTACCTGATATTGGAATTCAGGCTTTACAATTTGAGCTGTCTTAAGAAAAACATTCGCTGGGCAAAGGAAAATAATTTGCCTTTTACGGGGGTTGTAAATTTTATTAAAAGTTTTTAAACAAATTTCCGGACCAATTCCATTTATATCTCCGCATGTAAAAACGAGGCGTACCATTTATTTGCTCAAAATATAATTACCCAATCCGGTTCTATCTGTAAAAATAAATTCTTTTTGTAAATCATTATAATACCAGATTTCAATAACAGCATTAGATGATGAATAATCCCGTTTGATTTCATCCGGCTGTCCGAATTGAATATAAATCTTTCCACGGTCTGTTTTAGCGCCAATCTGATTTGCAAGATTACCGAAGTTAATCATCGCATAATCGGCACGTCTGTAGAACTCATACATCAATTCATTAAACTGATAATCCCGATCCGGGTTTTTCCTATTCCAGAAATCGACCAGTGCATTATATTTCTGTTGATTACCGGTCTTATATAATTCCAGCAACTCCGATCGATTATAAATTATTTCGAGTAATTCAATTGCTAAATTCATGTTGGAAAGTGTTACCGGCTTATCAATCCATTCAATATTAATTACAAATTTACTTTCACTGGTACCGTAATTAATAGTTAATGTTGCCGGACCTTCAGATAACTTTCTATTAAAATTTTCTACAAGAACATATTCCGATTTTCCATCTTGAAAATCTTCTGCTAAAATAAGCTGGTCATCACAATCTGTAATTTTCAGTTGAGCGGATGATTGCAAAGGAATTGTTCTACTAAATATGGTCTGGTTTTGCTGCTCAATTTTAACTTCAACTTCTGATTTAGTATCATCAAGTATGGGGATCAATAAACTGAAGCTATCCGGTGCAAACGGGATTCTGCCATTGCGGTTTACTAACCGTGCTATTCCTTTACCCGCACAGTTCTCTTTTAATTGTTGAACAATAACCGGCTGATAAATTTTATTAATAATCATTTTAGGAATACTGATTACAACAGAATCAAGATTTATTACCTGGTTTGTGTTATCAATTTTCAAAGATGGGTAAACAACATATTCATTTGCAGCCAAACGGAAATTGACAAATCCTTCCAGCAACTTTTCTTTTGATTGCGATTCTTCATAAGAATCAACAAGAACCTTTTTAGCAAATGATTTCCTCTGCTCAATTCTGTTATTGAGTTTTACATCAAAAAATAACTGCACACCCGCACTGAAAGTATTGCCACTTTTTACAAATATAAGACGATTGTAAGGGA
This sequence comes from Ignavibacteriales bacterium, assembly GCA_020059785.1. Taxonomy (GTDB): domain Bacteria; phylum Bacteroidota; class Ignavibacteria; order Ignavibacteriales; family Melioribacteraceae; genus DSXH01. The sequence continues at coordinate 4,322 of JAGVBL010000378.1, forward strand.
TACTGAAAGATAAGTAGCAATCCGACGAATCATTTACAGGGAGAATATTTATTTCAAATAAATTCCCTCTTGGATTTTTATCACGATTGTTTGACGGTTGTGCAATTATCCAGCTACATACAAAAAATAACAGTAATGTGATCCGGATATTTATAACGTAGCGGAATAAGGTCATAATTACTAACTATTCATACTTAATAGGAATTCTTTATTGTTCTTAGTTCCTCTCATTTTATCTAAAATAAATTCCATTGCTTCAGTAGGATCAAAATCTGCAAGAAGTTTTCTAAGAATCCAGATTTTATTTAATTCATCTTCTTTAAGAAGTAGTTCTTCTTTTCTGGTTCCGGATTTATTAAGATCGATAGCCGGGAAGATTCTCTTATCGGCAAGATTTCTATCTAGAACAAGTTCCATATTACCCGTTCCCTTAAATTCTTCGAAGATAACTTCGTCCATACGGCTTCCTGTATCAATAAGTGCAGTTGCAATAATTGTTAAGCTTCCGCCATCTTCAGTATTACGTGCTGAACCGAAAAATCTTTTTGGTTTATGAAGTGCATTTGCGTCAACGCCACCAGAAAGGATTCTACCGCTGTGAGGAATAACAGTATTATGTGCGCGTGCAAGCCTTGTAATTGAATCGAGCAGAATAACAACGTCATCACCGGCTTCAACCATACGTTTTGCTTTTTCGCTAACCATATTTGCAACCTGAACGTGCCGGTCTGCCGGTTCATCAAATGTTGAGCTAATTACTTCTGCCTGAACAGAACGCTGCATATCGGTAACTTCTTCGGGACGTTCATCAATCAACAACATAATAATTTTAACTTCGGGATGATTTCTTGTAATCGAATTTGCAATTTTCTGAAGGAGAATTGTCTTACCTGCTTTTGGTGGAGAAACTATCAATCCTCTCTGCCCTTTACCAATAGGAGAAAGTAGATCCATAATTCTCATAGAATACTCGCCGGGAGCCGATTCCAATTTTAAGCGTTTGGTCGGATAAATTGGAGTAAGGTTATCAAATAAAGTTCTTTCGCGGATTGCTTCGGGATCTTTTCCATTTACTGCTTCCACTCTAAGTAATGCGAAGAACCGCTCACCCTCTTTAGGCGGACGCACCTGACCGCTTACAAAATCGCCGGTTCGCAGACTAAATCTTTTTATTTGCGAGGGCGAGACGTAAATATCATCGGGAGATGGAAGGTAATTATAATCTGCAGAACGTAGAAAACCGTAGCCATCCTGCAAAACTTCCAGTACACCCTTCGAGAAGGTTAAACCGTCTTTTTGTGATTGGGCTTCGAGAATTTTGAAAATTAGTTCCTGTTTACGAAGGTCGCTGTATCCAGCTAACCCGAAATCCTTTGCAATCTTGTAGAGATCAACAATTTTTTTTGATTGCAGTTCTGAAATATCCATCGGCATAAGTAATTCCTGAGAGTTGTTAGTTAATCGTGAATTTTATTCGGTTTAACAATTTTTGGGGAAACAATTGATTTTTTGATTTTATGATTAATTAATTAATGCAGAATACATTGAGGCACATGGTAAAGTTAGTTTTCCATTATCTATTTGTCAAGTTTTTTTTACTCATTTTTGATTTTATTTCA
>JAGVBL010000235.1 GCA_020059785.1 Ignavibacteriales bacterium
ACCTTTTATAAAAGGTTCATCTCCCTGAATATTAACGATTATTGAAGCATCAGGAATTTTTTCTGCAACAATAGCAATCCGGTCAGATCCGGTAGCAACTTCTCGCGGAGTCATATAAACTTCTGCACCAAAACTTTTAGCAACTTTATAGAGGCGCTCGTCATCTACAGCAATAACAACTTTATCCAGCAGTTTGGACTTTTTAGAATTCTGGTAAGTGTGTTGAATCATCGGTTTGCCGCCAATATCTGCCAGCGGTTTACCCATTAAGCGGGTTGATGCGAATCGTGCCGGTATTATTCCTATAATCATTGTCGAAACTTAAGGAGAAATTATTGACTGATTACTTTAGGTACTACGAAAAATTCATCCGTACTGTTAGGTGAATTTTTAAGGGCGTCTTTACACTCAATCGATTGAACAAGTGTGTCTTCTCTAAATACATTTTCATTTGGTATCGGATGCGATAACGGTTCAACATTTTCGGTATTCAGTTCATTCAATTTTTCGAAGAATGATAATATTTCGTTAAATTGATTTGTAAATCCTTCCAGTTCTTTTTCGTCAAAATTTAGTTTAGCTAAATTAGCTATGTATTTTACTTCATCAATCGAAACAGACATTTCAATTCCTTAAAAATATTAATTGAATCCGGCACTGTTAAATTTAGTAGAAATAAAAGACTCGCTTCCCTGATATGGATTATTCTTGATTCGTACTTTTATCGAATGATCCTTGTTACCTCTTTTGGGACTGCTATAAGTAAGGACATAAAAGCTATTAGCAATCTTAACAACGGAATTTTCCAATTCAACAAATCTTTTAATTATTTCGTTTTCCTGACCGGGTTTAAAACTTCCGCCAGTGCTGAATGCATTCATAATTTCCGGTTGAAGAGCCGGTCCAAGTGCAATTGAATAAACTAACTTATTATGAACCGCATTAAGTCCCTGTGCCAGCGAAGTAGAACCCTGAGTATCTTCTCCATCAGAAATTACAACAAGACAACCCTGAACAACGCTATCCATTGATACGATATCAACCCATTTCCCGGCACCAAATTTCATTGCACCATAAAAATCTGTGCTCCTTACTCCAACTGAATAATTATTATCTATTAATTTTTTCAGCCAGTCAATATCTAATGTAAAATCCCAAAGTAAAACCGGTTTATCCGAAAACTGATAAAGTGAGAGGAATTGATTTGGCCTCATTCCATGAACAATTTGTTTGGCAGAGTTACGGATTGTATTAAGATCATTTTCAAGACTCGTACTGTTATCGAGCATTAATACTGTCTTCAATTTGTAAGGGGTAGTTGCACGTTTAACAATATTCAATCCCGATTCCGATATTGATAGTGGGAGTTCGTCTTCAAAAACTTCAAAGTCAGAAAGCTGAAGATTGGTAACGCCGCTTCCATTTAAATCAAGAACCTGGAAAACAAGTTCAACTGTATTTGGCAATTTTGTTTCTGTACGGAATAGTCTTAATGCATACCCGTTAACAGTTGAAAGTGTTGAAGGAAGAGTTGTAAAGCTCCATACGGGACCGGAACGGGTAACCCCATCAGTTCCTTTTGCAACTACACGCCAATAATATTTAGTATCATACTTGAGCGGTGGAGTAGTATAGGATTTACTTTGTGTTGTTGTATATCTTATTAATGGTGGATTTGATTCCCCCAGATAGACATCGTATTCAGATGCATTATCACATTCCCATTTAAGCGTAACAAATAGAAGTTGGTTAATTGCTCCATCTGATGGTGTTGGTGAATTTGGTGTATTACGATCTGATGGTGTTGCTGGCGTAGATGTAGATTGAGTAGGAGCTGGCGAATCGAATGAGCAACCGGATATTGCGATGGTCAAAAGGAATATTGTGATAATTTTTAACCTGTTTAACATCAGCAGTTCGACTTTCCTCTTTCTACTTTCGAAATATAATGATAAAAATAATTAATAAAACTTCTATCTGAAATTCTCGAGAGCATCGATACGATTTTTAATAGAGGGATGGCTATAAAAAAACCATTCAATTAACGGGTGGGGATTTCTATCAGCAAGATTTTGGTCGGTCAATTTTTCGAGTGTGTTGATAAATGCTTCCTTTTTATTCGTTGATTCTATTGCGTATCTGTCCGCTTCGTATTCAAATTTCCGAGAAATAAAATTGGAAACCGGAGTAATAATTAAACTTATTAATGTCCCCCATAATGCCAGTAACGGTAAAGCAGCAATTCTTGTTATAGACTCGAAATTGAAAAACGGGAGTGAAACAGAATAAAGAATTGAGATCAGATAAAATGTAACAAAGCTGGTTACTGTACTTATTATAATATTTTTAATTATATGCTTCTTTTTATAATGACCCAGCTCGTGAGCAATTACAGTTTCAATTTCATCGTATGAATAATTTTCAAGAAGTGTATCCCCCAGCAAAATTCTTTTTGATTTTCCCAATCCGGTGAATGCGGCATTTGCTTTCTTAGTATTTTTACTCATATCGAATTTGAATACATTCTCAACCCTTAACCCGGCATCCTTACTTAGCTTAAGAATTCTATTCTTTAATTCTTCATCCTCAACCGGAGTAATTTTATAAAATATTGGTAGAATTATTAGTGGTAATATCCTGGCCAGAAATACCGAGATAACAAATAAAATAATTGAAAAAGGCAGCCACCAGTTATCG
>JAGVBL010000107.1 GCA_020059785.1 Ignavibacteriales bacterium
ACTTTGCAAAGTAGTGGAATCACCCAATTATTAAACTCAGTGCATTTTGTAAATGAAAATGCCGGCTGGGTAGTTGGCATGACTTCCACTATATTAAAAACAACAAATGGCGGAATTAACTGGTTTCCTCAAACATTTGGTGGTTCAGGTGGAGATCATCTTTATTATGTAAGATTTGTTGATGGCGAAGTTGGATATGCTGGCGGAAATGGTTTTGCAATAAAAACTACAAATAGCGGACTTGAATGGACACATGTAACAAAATTTGCAGCTTTCCCAGTAAAATCGATTTTCTTTGTGGATTATTTTAATGGATTTGCGGTTAACGAAGCATTTATCTTTAAGACTACCGATGGCGGAATAAACTGGTCTTGGTTTGAATATTCTACTTCTTTATTTAGCATTTATTTTATTGACTCAAATAGAGGATGGATTTCTGGAAACGACGGAACTATTTTAAGAACCACAGATGGTGGTACAACCTGGTTACCACAAAGAAGCGGTACCGAATACTTTGTGTCAATATTTTTCCTAAATCCTCTTTATGGTTGGGTAGTTGGAGAAGGAGCAGATGGTGGCAAGGTATTTAGAACAAATACGGGTGGACTCCTGAACATTGACGAATTAAATAACCTTCCAACTAAATTTATACTGTATCAGAATTACCCAAATCCATTTAATCCATCAACTAATATTAAATTTGGGATACCTGAACTTGCTAATATTAATATAACGATATATAACCTTTTAGGTGAAAAAATTGAAGAACTTTTTAATGGTGAGCTTCAACCAGGTTATCACGAAAAAACATTCAGTGCTGAATATTTACCTTCAGGTATCTATATATGTTCAATGAAAGTATGCGCGACACTAAGCAAAAATATTTTTATTAAAAATCAGAAATTGTTATTGATGAAATAGATTAATAATTCACAAATTCAGCGAGAAAAAATTAGAATAGAGTCCGATTGAAAATTCATGAAAATCTGTTCCGCCTTTATTGGGTTGAAAATTGTAACGGTACCTGGAAAACAATGTAAAGACATTCTGAATCCGGAATAATCCAACGGAAATTTCAGGACTAACACCATTATAACCTTTAAAATCCGAGAAGTAATTTGCACCTATTGATACGTATTCTATTGATGGAATCTGGAAAATATGTTTGTATCCAATTCTTATAAAATTTTTCTTATCTGAATTAAACAGGTATGAGTATTCTGCACCAACGTAACCAATTGGATAATTATAACCTCCCGAGTAAAAAGAAAAAATTGGAATTTCTTTTGAGAGTCCGAAAAATTTTTTATCATTCATCATAACCAGAGTTGGAGAAGGTAATCCAAAAATAATGCCTCCAAAACAACATACCTGTAATAATCCTGAATCTTTATCATGTTCTATAGCAATCATTCTGGGAATTTCAACTTCATAAAGCTGACTTCGCGATTCATCACCTTCCCTATCGTTCACATATATAAAGTATCTCAGTCGGGTATATTTATATAATTCTTCGGTAATAATAATTTCAATTTTGTGATTATCATTAAGTTTAGTGGAGACAGAATAATCGCGATCTTCCATCAACTGAACTCTTGCAGTACAACTATCACTTGTAAAGAATGAAAGGAAAAATTTATATGGATGTTCTTGAGTAATGTATGAATCGATAACAAATACTTCTATATCACCATAAGCAGTTGAATCAGCCTGGGCATAAGTAGTAGATAAAAACAAAAATATTCCTGCTAAAATTAGTTTGTTCGATTTCATGAATAATCCCAAAATGCATTAGCAAATTAAGATTTTTCCGGTTAAGTGAGTAACCCATTGATATCAAAATTGATACAATATTTAATGTTCTGTGCCGGCCTTAATCTTTTAGCAATTTGCTTATATTTGTTCTAACAATTGTTAGAAATAAATAACGGAGAGAAGTTGAAAATTCTTATATCAAATGACGATGGTATTGATTCCCCGGGAATTGCTGCATTAGCAAAAGAGATGAAAAAAATTGGCGAAGTAACAGTAATTGCTCCGCGCACCGAACAAAGCGCTGTGGGGCACGCTATTACAATGAAAATTCCACTAAGAATTACTGAGTATTATAAAAATGGGGATTTCTTCGGATATGCAATAGATGGTACTCCCGCAGACTGCCTTAAAATTGGTATTCGTAATATATTAAAGACACGTCCCGATATTGTATTATCCGGTATAAATAACGGCTCGAATACAGCAATAAATATTATCTACTCAGGAACGGTTTCCGCCGCCCGTGAAGCAGCTATTATGGATCTACCGGCTATTGCAATTTCCCAGACAAGTCATGATGCAAAGGACTTTTCTTACTCTGCACAAATTGCTGCCGAGCTTACAAGAAAAGTACTTAAAGAAGGATTACCGAAAGGGACATTATTAAATGTTAATGTTCCCAATTTACCTAAGGAAGAAATAGCGGGTATCTTATTAACCCAGCAAGGTAAATCCAAATGGGACGATGTTTATGAAGAACGAATTGACCCTTACGGTAAAAAATATTACTGGCTTACGGGCAATCTAATTGAAACTGACGACGATTTAATTACCGACCAGTATGCTATTAAGAAAAACT
>JAGVBL010000308.1 GCA_020059785.1 Ignavibacteriales bacterium
TCCAAATCCCATTTCGTCCATCATTTTAACCATTGCCTGAACACGCTGATAACGCTCCGGCTGACCTTGAGGCAGAACAGCAAATTGGGAAACCTTAGCAGAAACAAATAGCATAGCAGATGCATTCTTACAAGCAGCAACACATGCACCGCAGCCGATACATGCAGCAGCATCTGTAGCTTTCTCTATTGCATCTTTAGAAATCAGAATTGCATTGGCATCCGGGACTCCGCCGGTATCAACGGAAATAAATCCGCCGGCTTGAATAATTTTTTCGAATGAAGTTCTATCAACAATAAGATCTTTAATAATTGGAAATGCTTTAGCGCGCCATGGTTCAATCCATATTGTATCGCCGTCCTTAAAATGCCTCATATGCAGCTGGCATGTAGTAATTCTGGATAAGGGACCGTGCGGTCTTCCGTTAATTACAAGACTGCAAGCGCCGCAAATTCCTTCCCGGCAATCGTGTTCGAATGCAACAGGATCTTCTCCTTTAGCTTCCAGCTCTTCATTAAGAATATCTAGCATTTCAAGGAAAGAACTATCGGGTGATATATTTTTAACGTTGAAGGTAACAAATCCTCCTACAGCATTAGCGTTAGCCTGACGCCAAATTTTTAGAGTTAAGTTCATATTTCCGCTCATTTGTAACTCCTTACTGTTGGTTTCAGATACTCAAATTCAAGCTGCTCTTTATGAAGATTCCATTTACCTGATTCAGCAAATTCCCATGCGGCAACGTAAGTATAATGTTCATCATCGCGTTTAGCTTCGCCGTCTTCATACTGGAATTCTTCCCGGAAGTGACCGCCGCAAGATTCGTTTCTATCGAGCGCATCTACAGCCATCAATTCACCAAGCTCAAGAAAATCTGCAACTCTTCCGGCACGTTCAAGCGCCTGATTCAAATCTTCTGCAGAACCGGGAACGTTTACATTCTTCCAGAACTCTTCGCGTAAATCTCTAATCTCCTGAATAGCTTCCTTCAATCCTTTTTCGTTACGCGCCATTCCAACTTTATTCCACATAATTCTACCAAGCTGGCGGTGAATATCATCAGTAGTTCTCTTACCTTTAATAGAGAGAAGTTTCTTAGTCATTTCATCAACAGCATCTTTTTCTTTCTGGAATTCCGGATGGTCTGTTTTAACTTCCTGGAATTTTGTTCCGGCAAGATAATCCCCTATTGTATAAGGAATAACAAAGTAACCATCAGCCAGACCTTGCATTAGTGCACTTGCACCCAAACGGTTGGCACCATGATCTGAGAAGTTTGCTTCGCCAAGAACATAAAGCCCGGGAATATTACTCATCAGGTTATAATCGACCCACAAGCCGCCCATTGTATAATGCGGAGCGGGATAGATTCTCATAGGAACTTCCCACGGATTTTCTGCTGTAATCAATTCATACATTTCAAATAAATTGCCATAACGCTCTTCAATTACTTTTTTGCCGAGACGTTTTATTGCATCAGCAAAATCGAGATAAACTGCCTGACCAGTATCGCCAGCACCCTTACCGGCATCGCAAGCTTCTTTAGCAGCGCGTGAAGAAATATCACGCGGAGCTAAGTTTCCATAAGTCGGATACTTCCGCTCAAGTATATAATCTCTTTCAGCTTCAGGTATATCGCCGGGTTTTCTCTTATCACCCGCTTTAAGCGGAACCCAGACTCTTCCATCATTACGTAAGCTTTCGCTCATTAATGTTAGTTTGGATTGCTGTTCGCCATGGAGCGGTAAACATGTTGGATGAATCTGTGTAAAACAAGGATTAGCAAACAACGCTCCTTTTCTGTGTGCACGCCAAATAGCAGTTGTATTGCAGTTCATTGCATTGGTAGAAAGGAAGAAAACTCTTGAATAACCGCCCGTAGCAAGACAAACTGCATGTGCTGCATAACTTTCAATTTCACCTGTTACTAAATTTCTTGCAACAACACCTCGCGCCTGACCATCAATTACTGTAAGCCCAAGCATCTCTCGTCGTGTAAACATTTTTATTTTTCCAAGTCCAACCTGGCGTGATAGCGCGCTGTAAGCACCAAGTAATAATTGTTGACCTGTAATACTTCTGGAATAAAATGTTCTTGATACCAAAGCACCGCCGAATGAGCGGTTATCGAGGTGACCGCCGTATTCTCTTGCAAACGGAACACCCTGAGCAACGCATTGATCTATAATACTATTACTTACTTCTGCCAATCTATATACGTTACCTTCACGGGCACGGTAATCGCCGCCTTTTAGCGTATCGTAAAATAATCTACGGATACTATCGCCATCGTTCGGATAATTCTTTGCTGCGTTAATACCGCCTTGTGCGGCAATGCTGTGAGCACGGCGTGGCGAATCGTGATATGTTAATACCGTAACATTATATCCAAGCTCTGCCAAAGATGCTGCTGCAGATGCGCCGGCTAATCCTGTTCCAACAACAATTATATCGTACTTTCTTTTATTTGCAGGGTTGACCAATTTCATGTTGAACTTGTGACTTGTCCATTTATCTTCGATTGGTCCTTTCGGAATTTTTGAATCTAATTTAATCATAGGTTACCTCCGTAGAAAAATAAAAAGTAAATGGGAATAGAGGCGAACCCGATTACCATTACCAGTGTGTAGATGAGTCCTAACTTTTCAATAATCGGGAAATACTTTTTGTTGTTCCATCCGAATGTTTGAAATGCACTTTGAAAACCATGGTTGAGATGGAAACCAAGCAGAATCATTGCCGCTACATAGAGAATTGAATAGAGCGGATCACTAAATGCTTCTGCAACTATTTGATAATACTTATGCTCTGCAGCAAGCGGATGACCGAGGTTGAATGAAACCCAGAATGTTCTTAGATGAACAACCAGAAAAATAAAAATGATTGAACCGGTTACAAACATTGTTCTCGAAAACAGATCGGAGTTTGCTGAGGAAGCATTTACTTTGTAACCAACAGGACGGGCTTTTTTATTTTCAATCCAGAGCCGCACGCCATTGAAAATATGAAGCACAAAAATTAATACTAACACAAGTTCGATAACTCTTACGAGCGGTTTGATACCTTCAAGATTTTTAACGACTGTATTAAATAATTCCGGTCCGCCGTATAATGTAAGATTATTAATAAGATGAATAATGAGAAAAAGGAGGAGGCAGATACCGGTTACAGCCATTACAAATTTTTTACCGATCGAGGAGTTTAATGCTCTAAAGAACCAGCCCATTAAATTTCTCCTATGTTAATTGATTCTGTGATTTGGATTTTTTTAATATTTCGAATTGATAAGTTGTATGAATGCACAATGATTTATGAGTATAATTTAATTCACAGCTTAAGATAAGTCATATATGTATTTTTTTCAAAAATAATTTTAATAAATGCTTTAATTCACGAGTCAAACAATACATTTAATAGCTGATGAGAATGAATGATAAAATTCCACTAAGTCAAAAGCCCCGACATTACGCCGGGGCTTCTATTATTAGTTACTGTTAATCCTTTTCCATTTTTACTTCAGCAAAATCATCTTGCCGGAGAGTCTCTGTTTATTGTAGTTAATTGAGTAAAAATAGATTCCCGATGGTAAACTGCTTCCGTCAAATGTTACTTCGTGTTGTCCCGCGGGTTTCTTATCATTTACTAACATTGCCATTTCCTTCCCAAGCATGTCATATACTTTTATTACTACCAATCCTGTTTCTGGAATGCTGTACTTTATTTTTGTCGTGGGATTGAATGGATTGGGATAATTTTGGTGAATAATAAAATCATTGGCTATTATCGGTTCTTGAGTATTTACAGAGGTTTCAAAATCATAGTTATAGATTTCAACAATCCCCCTCGGATTCCACCCGCCACCAATACCAAATGCTATTTCATCTTTATCATCACCATTAATATCACCAAGGTTCACAACTACGCTAGCCCAAAAATTTAATTGCAGTCTTTGCGAAGTATCTAATTGTCGATTACCAAAATAAATTTCCACCTTTTCTTTTGTTAGTGAATAATCATCATAACCGTCATTATTTATATCGTGTAATTTTCCCATTGACCAAAGAGAACTTCCCCAAAAACTAAGCCCGTTATCCCTATAAATTTTTTCCCCACCTAAAACAATATTTCTAAGTCCACCTTGAGACATTATACCGAAATCGTTAAATCCATCTCCGTCTACATCACCAAGACCTTCTACAGTAATTCCGTATTCATATGCATTGCTGTCCGGTTTTATTTCTATTGCATTATTCCATCCAATTTCAATTCCACCAAAAAACAAGTATGCTTTACCTATTTTTTTCTCACTAAATAATTGTGGAACTCCGACTAACAAATCATCAAATCCATCTCCATTCGCGTCACCTACTATTGCTGATGAATATCCGAAATGGTCGCTATACTTTTCACCCCATAGTATAACATCGGGAATTGTATCCATTTCTGTCCCTCCAAAGAATACAGATACCTTTCCTCTTGCATCAAATGTTCCGTGTAACGAAAAAGTTACTAGATCATCATAGCCGTCGCCATTTAAGTCCCCACTAATAGACCTTGGACTAAAAAAATCATAGGGATAATCTGATGTTATAGTTAAATCCTCTTTTGTGGTAATGTTCGGTTTTCCAAAGTAAATAAAGATTTTACCTGAATATCCAAATCCATAATTTGCACCCAGCACAAAATCTTTATATCCGTCTCCGTTTAAATCCCCTTGCCCAACAAAGTAATTACCAAAAGCGGTATATGGCTCATTTGAATAAAACCTCAAATAATTAAGCGTGTCAAAAGGTGAACCGCCAAAGTATAGTTTAACATATTTACCTTCAAGAGAACCTACTAGAAAATCATCATATCCGTCGCCGTTTACGTCTCCAAGTGGGCAAACCTTAGAAAAATGATCTCCTGCTTTTTCACCCGAAATACTTGTTAATAATTTAAATTCACCTTGGGCGTAAATTGTAAAGCCAACGAGGTAAATTATTATAATTACTTTTCTCATCTTATTCCCCGGCTTCTGTCTTAAGACTTTTTCTTTTTGTAGAATAATCTTTATACCGTTTTAATTATGGTTCTTTCATCTTTCCCCCCTTTTATAGTTATAGAATTATTTTGCGGAGTATTACGGGTATGCCGGTTGTTTGCAGCAAGCGTAGTGGAAAAATGACGAGAAGTAGTTCAGTAATATTTATTTTCCGGAGGTTCGTACAATACTCCGAATTATTTTCAACTCTAAGCTACATAATTTACAATAAAAGTCAATTGAATCCGTAATACCGGAATTTTCAATAAACACAACCTTATAGAATTAATTTGCCGCTCAGCAGTTACTTTTCTATTTTAGAGCCGTGTTCTTAAAGAATTTCAGGTGTCCGTTTCTGGACTTAATAGGGAAACCGGTTAAAATCCGGTGCTGCCCCGCAACTGTAATTCCGGTATTTGAATCAAAAGAAAAAATATTTATTTACAGAATAGCACACTGATTAACACAGATTTAACAGTTTACCCCGCTAAGCGGGGGATTTTCACAGATTGTTATTTTGATTTTCTTCTTTTGATTCAATACAAAAGTTTTCAGTCAATTATGTCACTGTCCCGCTATTGCGGTATGGGAAGACGATTGAAAATCGGAAGAGCCAGGAGACCTGCCCGTAATTAATTAACTAAATCAAAGAACCGTTAAACGGTTTTAACCTTCGCGGGTGAGGGTTTTGATTAATTTGATTCATACCAAATTATCTTTTCTATCTACCCACGAAGTTATTTCTTTCAACACCGTAACGAGATAATCGTTACATAACTTAAGGAGTAACTTCTATGCTAAAACAACTTTTATTCTCACTTCTTTTTATTCAGCCGGTAATTTCATCGGCACAAACAGATACTATTAAAACAACTCTCAACGAAATTGTGGTCTCTGCAACACGAACCGAAACACCTTATTATAATGTTGCAAGCTCTGTTTCAATTATAACCGCCGAACAGATTGCGCAAAGACA